>CAYUKI010000066.1:0-9179 GCA_964445235.1 uncultured Acidimicrobiia bacterium
TTCGGTCGTGCCATAACACTCCTTCTGGTCCAGGAATGTCGCGGTCACCACTTGAACTAGCCCGACCTATAGGTCGTACTTGGCGCGCCAGAAGGCATCAAGGCCTGGTGCCGGTTTGATAACCATCAGGGGGAGTGAAGGAGGAGGTCGGCGGCGCGTTCGGCGATCATGATGGTGGGGGCATTGGTGTTGCCGCCCACGATCAGCGGCATAACCGAGGCGTCGGCCACCCGCAGGCCCTCGATGCCATATACCCGGAGTTCGGGGTCGACGACGCCGTCGGCCGGACCGCCGATTCGTGCCGTACCGACTGGGTGGTAGATCAGCTCGGCGTGGTTGCGCACGTGTTCGGCCAGCTGGTCGCGATCGGTGACACCGGCACCCGGATACAACTCGGCGCCCCATACCGACGCAAGGGGGGGGGTATGTACGATCTCCCGCCCCAACTCAAGCCCCTTCACGAGTGTCTCCACGTCCCCGGGGTGGCGAAGATGGTTGCCCCTGATGGCCGGGTAGACCGTGGGGTCGGCCGACCTGATCGTTACCTTGCCGCGGCTGTGGGGGGTGAGTAGCGAAGGGCCGAATGAGAAGGCGTTGCCGTTGTAAGGCTCGAGGGCGTGCTTGGCGAAATAGGCGGGACCGAAATGGAACTGGAGGTCAGCAGCTGGCAGCGCCGGATCAGTACGGACGAAGGCTCCCGCCTCGGCGATGTTGGAAGTCAACATGCCCCGGCGAGCCAACAGGTACGGAACCAGATGGCGCAGCCGGCGGGCTTCGTCGTACGTGCCAGTGAGCTTGGACTCGTACACCATCGCCACCGCCGGATGATCTTGGAGATGCTCCCCGACATGCGGGTTGTCGACAACTATCGGGATTCCCAACCTGTGCAAGAGGTCGCCGGGGCCGATCCCCGACACCTGGAGAAGTTGCGGGGTGTTGATTGTCCCGGCACACAGCGTGACTTGGGGAGCCGCGGCCTGTTCGCTCCGGCCCCGACGGCGGAAGCGAACTCCCACGACCCGGCCGCCCTCCGTGACAATCGAGGTGGCCGGCGCTTCGACGAAAACCGAGAGGTTGGGGCGCTTCAAGGCCGGACGGAGGAAGGCGTCGGCGCTGCTCCAGCGTCGGCTGTTCCGCGTGGTCACTTGGAACAGACCGACCCCGTCTTGGGTCTCGCCGTTGAAGTCGTCGTTGGCAGTGATGCCGGTGGCGATGGCGGCTTCGATGAACATCCGGGTGAGGAGGTGGGCGGACCGGACGTCGGCCACATTGAGCGGTCCACCGGTGCCGTGATACGGCGAGGGCCCCCGTTCGTTGTTTTCAGAACGGATGAACAAGGGGAGCACCTGTTCCCAGCCCCAACCCACTGCACCCATCGCCTCCCAGGTGTCGTAGTCGTGGGGTCGACCGCGGGTGTAGATCATGGCGTTGATCGAGCTAGAGCCCCCCAGCGTCTTGCCCCTCGGTATATAGAGACTGCGTGCGCCGGCGAAGGGCTCGGGTTCGGTTTGGTAGTCCCAGTCGAGGGCCGACTTGAAGAGTCGGGAAAAGGCGGCGGGGATGCGAACGTAGGGATGGCGGTCGGTGGGGCCGGCCTCCAGCAGCAGGACTCGGCGATTCGGGTCGTCGCTGAGGCGAGCGGCCAACACACAACCGGCCGAACCAGCTCCCACCACGATGTGGTCGTAGGCGAGCACGGTCACAAGTCGGTCATGAGGCGTGGGGAACGAGTTCGTCGACGTAGCGAGGCAGCATCTCTCGCCAGGTGACCCAGTCGTGCGGATAGCCGTGCCACTCGTCAACTCGGTTGGGCACGCCCTTTCGGCCCAGCAGGTCGGCCACCCGCCAGGATTCCTCGGGCTCCTCATACCGACCGGTGCCGTGGGCGAGCAACACGAAGCGTTGGCGTAGCCGGTCGAGCTGCGCACCCGATCGAAGATCGGGCAGGTAGTGAACCGGTGAGGTGTAGTAGAAGTCGGAGGTGAAGACGCCCTGTGCCCATTTCGAGAGGTCGTAAGTGCCTGACAGACAAATCGCCGCGGAGATCACCTCGGGATGGCGGCACGCCAGGGCCAAGGCGTTGAAGGCTCCGATCGAGGCTCCCGCCGCGATCACCTCGATGTCAGGAGCGCGGCAGTCGGCACGGATAGCCGGCACGACCTCATGGCGGAGAGCGGCGTCGAACTGGCTTTGGAGCCATGCGGCATGGCGAGGGTCCTCTCCGCTCAGCCAGGCGCTCCCGTTGATACTGTCAACCGAGTAGACCTTGATGCGACCGGCCTCCATCAACGAGGAAAGGACGTCGATCATCAGGAAACGCTCGATCTCCTCGTAGTCGCCACCGGCGGTAGGGAACACCAAGACGGGCTGACCGAGGTGGCCCCAGCGAGCGAGATTGATGTGCTGGCCGACGCGCTCGGAATACCACCTCTCGGTCTGCTTCACGGCTTCAGTGCGTGAGTACTGACTTGGGCTTGGGCGGCGAGGTCCAGCCGATCGCGCTCGGTGGTTCGCCAGAACTGGATCAGGCCCCAAAAATGCTCAGTGAACTGTTCGACCTCGTGAGGAGGGAACAGGACCGCCACCTTCCGCCGCACCGCTTCCCTGGCGCGGGGAGTGGCGAAGTACTCCCAGGCGATTTCATCGAGATCAGCAAGCTTGGTATCGCAGAAGTCGAGGAAATCGTCGGTTTCGAAGGAATGGCGAGCGATGGAGGCATATCCGGCCAGCTTCTCCCGATAGGCCAGATCGGTGGCCGCTATCTCGAAATAGGGCGCCCAGTCCGGGTTGTGCCGCATCTTCCGACCGGTGGCGGCTACAAAAAGGGCCCAACGGAGCTTGGCCTTCACCAGCCAGGGCAGGTAGTAATGAATCGAGGTCACCTGTGAATCGGGACAGGCGTTGGCGAAATCGATGGGGTGGAAGACGCCGTTGCGCCGCATGGCCTCGCACGAGTTGAAATCCCAACCGAAGAACGAGTTGATCGTCAGCACCATGTCGCTCAACAGCCGCCACTCCTCGGCGTCGACGAAGTCGAACTCGACCTTATAGCGGTCGTGGAGGGGTGCGCCCGGGTCGTAGCGGATGACGTTGACCTGCGGTCCGACCGCCAAGGCCCGCACGAAGAGGTCGAACGGTTCGATGGCCTGCTGGAGATGCATTATCTGCTTCCCGCTCTGGTCGTAGGCTTGGTGAAGCGCCTCCTCATCGTTGATTCGGGTAACGCCCCGCCATGCACCTCCGTCGTACGGTTTCATGAAGAGCGGATAGCCGACCTTGCGACCGATCTCCCCGAGGTCGAAGAACCGCGCATATTGGCCGAGCGTGACTTGAAGGTCGGGGGCAGGCTCGTAGTCCTTGGGCGGCACGAGGACCGTGGCCGGCACCGGGAGCCCCAGCCTCATCATTGCTGCGTAGGAGGTGTGCTTCTCCATCGATTGGATCGTGAAGGGGTTGTTGAAGACGTACAGGTCGTCGTGGACGACCGCTTTCTTGATCCACTCGCGGCTGGTGCCGTACCAATGGGTGAGCCGGTCGAGCAGAACGTCGTACTTGACCGGCTGGGCCAGGTCGAAGGGTTCAATGGTCACCCGCTCGACGGCGAAGGACAAGGTGTCGCCTCCCCGGCGGATGCGGAGGTTCAACCGCTCGAGGATGTCTTCGAAGAAGATCGGCCATTCCAAGTCGGCACCGAGCGACAGTCCGATCCACTTGACGATGTCTGCCAAAGCCGCCTCCAACTCCTCCGACCCGTCTAACCCCTGGTGCCGCCCCCCCTGCCTGGGGTTCCCGGGGGGCCTCGGGAGACTCCGCCCCGGGGGAATCTACTCGGTGGCCAGCCGGTTGGGCCCCGGGAACAAGTGGATGAGGCCGCTCTGCAGACGGTCACGCCAGGCTTCCCAATGATCGGCTTCACCCTGCCACCAAACGATGGTGAATCCACCCTTGTAGATGGGACTGGTCAGACCAGGGCGAGCATCGAGAAGAAGTCGAAGAACAAGAAATGAAGGAATGGACACGGCTACTCCGCCAGGTTGGGGTCAGATTACCCGGCGGGCCGGTAGGTCTCTAATACCGTGGGCAAGTGCCGATCGAAGCGCTGGCCTTGGTGTTGTTGTCGGCGATCATCCACGCGGCGTGGAACCTTCTCGTCAAGTCGAGTGGTGACCGGCTGCTGACCGGTTGGGCGCAACTGGCAGTGGGGGGCTTGGTCGGCATCCCCTTTCTCGTGGGCGCCGACCTCACCGGGCTCGGTTGGTTCATTGCGGCCTCGGCCGCGGTGGAGACGCTTTACGTCCTGGCGCTGGTGAAGGCATATGAGGTCGCAGATCTCTCCCTCGCCTACCCGATCGCCCGTGGGACGGCTCCGGTCCTCGTCGCAGCGGGGGGAGCCCTGTTTCTCGCCGATTTCCCCCCCCCGCTGGCCGCGGTCGGGATCGCTGTTGTCGTGGCCGGGATTCTGGTGCTGGCCAGACAGAGGGGCCCGGGGGTGGGTTGGGCTGTGTTGACCGGCTGTTTTATCTCCATCTACACGCTGATCGACACCGCGGCAGTGCGAAGGTCGGAGGACCCGGTCGGCTACACGGTGGCGGTCTTCCTGGTCGGAGCCGGCTTGTTGGCACCCATCGTCGCCGCCCGTCGGTGGGCCAGCATCGGACGGCGCGACCGGGTCCGCCTGCTGTGGTCGTGGCACCCCCTCGTGGCTGGAGCCCTGTCGCTGAGCGCCTATGCGTTGGTGCTGGTGGCGGTGCGGATGGCTCCGGTGGGCCCGGTGGCGGCGTTACGGGAGACGTCGGTGGTGTTCGGGGCGCTCGGGGGGTGGCTGTTGCTCGGCGAGCCGATGGATCGCCGGCGGCCCCTCGCCGCAGCTTTGGTGGCAGCTGGTGGGGTCTTGATCGGCCTTTCCTGAGCCATAATCGGCCATGGCCGGTTTTCAGGCTCGCCGGGGGTTGGCAATGGCGCCATTAGCGCCCCCGAACTTGTGACCCTCCGACTGGATGCCGAGGAGCGCGCCATGCTGGCCGGTGCCGTCAGTCCCGCCGCGGCCCTGGCCATGCGGTTGGTAGTCCGGCTCGCCGAGGCCGGCCACGCCCGACGGCTTCTGCCGATCGAATCGGCTCACATCGATTCATGCCTCTATCACGGCCAGGCAGGATTGGATTTCGCTCGGAAGCTGGTCGACGGGGGCGGGCACGTACGCGTACCGGCCACGCTCAACGTTTCCTCGCTCGACTTGCTTCATCCCGACCTCTACCGGGGGTCGCCGGAGACCGCCGCAGCCGCCCGATCGTTGATGGAGGCCTACGAAATGATGGGCTGTCGTCCGACCTGGACATGTGCTCCCTATCAGCTCATCGATCGACCACTCTTTGGGGAACATATCGCCTGGGCGGAGTCGAATGCCATCGTCTTCGCCAATTCGGTGCTGGGAGCCCGCACCGATCGTTACGGCGACTTCATCGACATCTGCGCCGCCATCACCGGACGGGTGCCGGCTGCCGGGCTTCACCTCGACGCCGGGCGCCGCGCTCGCCTGGTCTTGGACGCGGGGGGCCTGACGGGAGCGACCCGCCGAGCGTCATGGTTCCCGGCCGTGCTGGGCCATCTGCTCGGTCGGGCGGCGGGGACGTCGGTGGCTGCCGTGGTCGGCCTCGAAGCGATGTCGGAGGACGGGATGAAGGCACTGGGTGCCGCCGCCGCCTCGTCGGGGGGCGTGGCCATGTTCCACCTGGTGGGCATCACACCAGAAGCCCCCACGTTGGAAAGCGCCACCGGCGGCGCTGCGGTCGACCACCTGGCGGTGACCGAGGAGATGATTCGGAGGGCTCGGGCGGATCTGACCACCGCCAGCGGTGAACGCGTGGATGCCGTAAGCGTGGGAACTCCTCACTTCTCGGTCGGTGAGTTCAAAGAACTGGCGCGGTTGCTCGCTGGTCGATCCGCAGTGATTCCGCTGTACGTGAATACGGGTAGGGACGTGTTGGTCGAGGTGATGGGCACGCCTTGGTGGGATGACTTGGCCTCGGTGCGGATAGTGACCGACACCTGCACCTACATCACGCCCATCCTCGAAGAGGGCGTCGAAGTGGTCATGACCGACTCGGCCAAGTGGGCCTACTACGCCCCCGGCAACCTGGGGGTGTCGGTGGTGTTCGGAAGCCTGGCCGAATGCGTCGAGTCGGCCGTGACGGGAAGAATGATCCGGCATGACTGAGGCCGAGCCACTCGTGTTGACCGAGCCGCTCAGCTTCTGGGGGGGGGTAGATCCCAATACCGGAGTCATCATCGACGTCCGGCATCCGCAAGCGGGCGAGGTGGTGTCGGGTCGGGTGTTGATTATGCCGGCTGGCCGCGGTTCGAGCTCCTCGGCGAGCGTGCTAGCCGAAATGATCCGCCTCGGCACTGCGCCCAGCCGAGTGGTGCTCGACCAGCCTGATCCGATTCTCTTGCTGGGGGCCTGGGTGGCGGAGGAGTTATACGGGCTCGAGTTGGAGATCGAGCTCAAAAGAGACTGAGCGACCCGCAGTCGAGTCGGGCCAGGGAACCGGCCTCCTCGGCGGTGAAGGAGGCGGCATCGGCGGTGCCCGGCACCAATGTGTCCCCGTCCAGGCGGTAGGGCTCGCTGCCGCCTTCGTAATTGGTGCCGTCGGTGGTGGAGGCGAAGACTCTGTCGAGATCGCCGGAACCCTGACAGCTCAGCCCGGAGACGTTGGCGACCGTCGCCCCGATGGGAAAAACTGCGCCGGCCGCTCCAAGCTTGATTCGGAACAGCGCGCAACCGTCCACACCGAAGAGCCCGACCAGCTGAGTGGCTGCGCCGGCGCCCACCGACACGAAAGCCTCAGGAACTCCATCTTCGTTGATGTCGTGGCCGCCGATCGGCCGGACCTCAGTGAGCTCATCGGTTCCTTCCACAGTGGTTTCATCACCGTCACCGTCGCTCAGTTCGAGCCGGGCGATCCACGCGCCGCCGAGAAGATAGGTGGTGAAAGTGTCCACCACTCCGTCCCGGTCATAGTCGACATCCAGGGTCGAGGAGATCGCCGTCCCCTCGACGGGTAGGGGCGGAAGCGAGCAGCCTTGGGGGGGGGTGAGAGTCGTGCTGGTCGACAAGGTCGTGGTGGTAGTTGAGGTCGTGGCGACGCCGTCGACAGGCGGTTGACAGGCCACGAGGACACAGGCGAAAAGCAGGACGGATATGCGCAACGTGGGCATTCTCCCAGGTCACCAAAACGAAGAGCGCCTTCCCGCCCAATGCCGGTGGGAAGGCGCCCAGCGAGTGGAGTCGTTCAGTGTTTGATTTCCACCCCGCCAAAAAGGGCGGTGGCGTGGACGTCGAGGACCGGGGCACCCGACGCCACAACATCGGCGGCCGTCTTGTCCTCGAAGCCACCGAAGATAGGAAGGCCGTGTATGTCGACGTCCCAACCTTCCGGGATGAGGATCTCGGTGCCGCCGAACATCGAAGTGACGTCCATCCGCATCTTCATCTCGCCCGGGTGTGCTTGCCGCAGGTCGACCTTGGTACCCCCAAATAGGGACACCACCGAGCCACCCCGAAAGTGGTCGGACCGGCTGGCGACGTCGCGTCCTCCGAACGCCACGAAGGAATCCACCAAGTCCCCGGTCTCGGCTCGGCTGGCGAGCGGTCGGGCGATCGTCCGACCGATCAGGATCGAGGCTCCGACGCCGATCAAGATCACCGGGCCGATCAGCTCACCAACGTCGACCGTCCACACGTCAAGAGTGGAGAGGAGGAATACGCCGCCCGCCACCATCAGGATGGTCGGGGCGACGAAATGCTCCGGATGATCGAGCAGTTGAGCGATCCCGAGTGTGATCAGGATGAGGGGCCACCACCGCCCCAGAAGGTCACCAGCCGCGATCGTACCGGTGACGTCCAAGGTGAGGATGACGCCGACGGCGATGAGGATTACGGCAAACCATTTGCGTGCCATATTGCACCTCCGGCCACATCCTCTTCCTTGGGCACTGTTCGGGCTAGGGGCTAACGACCCGGTGCGCTGCGATGATGGCGCCAGTTGATCACCGAAGTCGATGACCCCGCCGACCCCCGCCTTGCCGATTTCTTCGACCTGACCGATCGGGAGCTGCGCCGGAGAGCCGAGAAAGGGGGCGGGTTCTTCATCGCCGAAGGGGCGACGGTGGTGAGGAGGGTGCTCGAATCGGGGTGTCAGACCCGGGCGGTGCTCGTCATGCCCTCCAAGCTGGCCGAGTTGGGCGACTTCTCCGATTCGTTGCCGGTTTATCTGGCGCCGCCCGCCGTCCTCAATCTTGTAGTCGGGTTCGACCTCCATCGCGGGGCGGTGGCCTCGGTCGTCCGACCGCATCAACTCGAGGCCGCCGATCTGGCCGGGTCGACGCACCGGCTGGCCGTCTTGGAGGGTATGAACGACCACGAGAACCTCGGTGCCATTTTTAGGTCGGCGTCCGCTCTGGGAGTCGAGGCGATACTGCTCGACCCCACGTGCGCCGATCCCTGGTACCGGCGGTGTGTGCGGGTGTCGATGGGTGAGGTGGCCCACGTGCCCTTTGGACGGATCACCCCGTGGCCGGATGGTTTGGCGGTTCTACGGGAATTGGGGTTTTTGGTGGTTGGGCTCACCCCCGACCCGACCGCGCCGAGTATCGAGACCGTCAGCAGGTCGAACCGGACGGCGGTGTTGTTGGGGGCGGAAGGAACAGGGTTGACCAGAGCGGCGCTCTCTCGATGCGACCTAGCGGTGAGGATCTCCATGCGACCCGGGCCGGACTCCCTCAACGTCGGACACGCCGCCGCCATCGCCTTCCATAGGCTGTTCGGGACCGGGTGAGGTCAGAGGGTCCGGGCCAATGGAAGGCGAGCCTGAAGGCTCGCCGACGTTGGCCACCCACTGTCGATGGGACGCCTCGAACTGCTGAGCGATGGCTTCAGCGATGGCATCCAGATCGCTATCAGGGGTGACTCGAGTAAGGGCGAGGAATTGCTTGGCCATGGGGTTTCTTGTGAGAGATGACTACGGTAGTCGCGGAGCGAGCCGCAATGGAAGGCGAGCCTGATGGCTCGCAGAAGTCCGATTCTTCCGAAAAGTCTGTTCCACCAGCACGCGCATCGGTAGCACATACACGAGCCAGTGGGGGGTAGACGATCGCACCTCCGGCTCTGGGTGGAACTGACG
>CAYUKI010000066.1:9189-9456 GCA_964445235.1 uncultured Acidimicrobiia bacterium
AGGCCTTCGGCGGCGATGCGGCGCTGATACGCGTAGGGTGCATAGCCACCGGTGGCCGAGGCAACGAGGTCGTCGAAGTGCTCCACGTCACTCCTTTCCCGGGGGGATGCCGCTGGAGAAGTTCTAACCGACGCGTAGGACAGATCCGCTTGACCCCCTGGTTGAAATCGGTTTCTGGGCGAGGTCGCGAAAAGTTTCCCTACGCAACCCCGTTGACATCGAACATCTGTTCGATAATTGTGTATGTGATGAGTGCTCTTCGTTCAG
>CAYUKI010000067.1:0-9358 GCA_964445235.1 uncultured Acidimicrobiia bacterium
CCGCCCCGCTTCGGCCATGACCCTGGCGGCGACGTGAACCGAGATCCCCTTCAGATCATTGCCGGCCCGTTGGGCCTCGCCGGTATGAATGCCGATCCGAAGGGACAACCCGAGGTTCGACACGGCGGTGCGGATCGCTTTGGCGCTGTTCACCGCCCGAACAGGACTGTCGAAGGAGGCCAGGAAGCCGTCACCGGTGGTCTTGACCTCACGGCCCTGGTATCGATCGAGGGCGCCTCGCACGAGGTCGTTGTGGGCCAGCAAACGCTCATGCCATCGAGCATCACCCATTTTCTCGGCAGTGGCGGTGGAATCGACGATGTCGGTGAATAGAAGGGTCATCAGGACCAAGTCGGCTTCGGGAGCCTCGGCAAAGCCGCGGACCCCGATGAACTCGATCCCGATCACCGGTTGGTCACCGACTACCCAAGCGTCGTGTCCGCGGGCGACGTCCATGGTGTCGCCGGGAACTACTTCGAAGGTGACACCGTCATCCATCTCGAACGCCAACCGGCCGGACAGAATCACACCGATGTGGTGGAACTGGCAGCTTTCGGTGCCGACCATCGGCTTGATGTGCTCGGACCACCGCCAGCCAGGTTCGGTATAGCTTCGCCCGACTGTGAAGTCGCCCAACTCGATGGTATCGAGATAGCCCTTCTCGAAGGAGATCCGAGCGTCGGGATTCGCGAAGTTCTGGACCTTGAAACGGGCCATCGGACCGATCCTAGGGGCTGCTCCCTCGCGGGCGTCTATGTCGTGGCCGGGACAGCGCGGAAGCGGCCAACGGCTATGGGCCCGCGCTTTCCTCCCGGACGCGGCGCAGCACCAGAAGCACGACCGTTTCGTCGTCGAGGTATCTCCAGTAAAGGTGAAACGAGTCTCGGTGATGCCGGAACTCGATGATCCATGCGCTTCCTCGGTCACCCACGACACGGTTCTGACGTGCCCACGCCGACTCGTGCTCATCAAGCAGCCGAATGATGACGGCGTCGACGACGTCGGCCTCGGCGTCGGACAAGAGGCCGTAAACCGTCTCGAGTTCCTCCGTGAACAGGTAATCCACGTTTGGCACTATACGCCCATTTGTGCCTGATGGGGCGGTTGCCACAATAGTACAGATGTGGTAGTGTCGCTGAGCAACAGATGCAGGGGCCCCCACCAAAATCAAGGCGAGTTGTCCGATGAGCAGCCAGAGTCGACGAGTGATTCTCGACGTTGATAGCCGAGGACGCATATCCCTCGCCCGCTTCGGTTACAAGTCTGGGCAACTCGTGGTTGACGAACTGGCAGATGGCGGCCTGGTCATCCACCGGGCCGTCGCCCTCACCCCGGTTGAGGCGGCTCACTATCTGAACGAAGAGGCCGTGGCCGCACTCGATCGGGCCATGGCAGAGGTCGAGTCCGGTCGATTGCGAAAGGTGCCGCTTCGCTCCCAACGTGACCTGCCGGCCCGGCTCTGAGACGGGACGGTTCGCTATGGCCAGCCGATGGCTACCTCAAGGTGACCGGGCCGGAGCGCCCTCGACAGGACTCGAACCTGCGCACCTGACTCCGGAGGCCAGTGCTCTATCCCCTGAGCTACGAGGGCGGAACCGCCGAGTCTAGGGTGATCGTTCGCATCGCCCGGGGGGCTTCCGGCGGGCCGGCACTCGGCGGGCGGTGTGCCGGTACCATCGCCGCCCTCATGCGGATCGGTATAGGTATTCTCGGCGGCGGCGTGGTCGGGGGGACTCTGGCCCGCAAGCTCATCATCGAAAAGGACGCGGTGGCCGCCAAGTCGGGCCTCGAGCTCTCGTTGGTCAGAGTGGCGGCCCGGTCGGCCGACAAACCCCGCCAGTTCCCCTCGACGTTGCTTACCACCGACCCCAATGAGGTCGTCGACGACCCCAACGTCGCCCTGGTGGTGGAGCTGATGGGCGGGCTCGAGCCGGCGCGGACGCTGATCCTGCGGGCCCTCGACGCCGGCAAGCCGGTGGTCACGGCCAACAAAGAACTGCTGGCGGCCGACGGTCCAGAGCTTTTCCGGCGGGCCGAGGCCAAAGGGGTCTCCATCCTTTTCGAGGCCGCTGTGGGGGGGGGAATCCCGATCATCCGACCGCTGTCCGAATCGCTGGCCGGCGAGCGCTTGACCCGGGTGATGGGGATCCTCAACGGCACCACCAACTTCATCCTGGGCGAAATGGAGAGAGGTGCTTCCTATTCCGAGGCTCTCGCCGAGGCGCAACGGCTCGGTTACGCGGAGGCCGATCCCACCGCCGACGTCAGCGGAGGTGACGCAGCCGCCAAGGCCGCCATCCTCGCCGGTCTCGCCTTCGGCGTGTGGCTGGGCAAGGACGGCGTCTACCGGGAAGGCATCGAAAGTCTCGACCCCAAGGATCTCTCCTTTGCGCGCCAGCTGGGATACGCGGTCAAGCTCCTGGCCGTGGCCGAGTCCACCGAACAGGGGGTTGCGGCGCGCGTTCATCCCGCCTTCATTCCGGTCGAACATCCCCTGGCCGGGGTACGTGGCGCCTACAACGCCATCTTCATCGAAGGACCAGCGGTGGGGAGGTTGTTCTTCTCGGGGCCGGGGGCCGGAGGTGAACCGACCGCCACTGCTGTTCTCGGCGACATCATCGACGCCGCCCGCGAGCTGCTGGCCGGGGTCCCGGTGGTGCCGCGGGTGCGCGTCGGGGCCGGACAGCGCGCCGAGTCCTCCTCGATCAGTACCAAGTGGTACCTGCGTCTCGAGGTCGCCGATGCCCCCGGGGTCCTTGCCCAAGTCGCTTCGGTGTTCGGCCGCCATGAAGTGAGCATCATGTCGGTCTGGCAAGAGGGACGCGGAGACGACGCCACGCTGATCCTCATCACGCACGACGCACCCGAGGCCAACCACCGGGCCGCCGCCGCCGACCTGGCCACCCTTCCGGTTGTCAAGCAGGTGGCCGCCACCATTCGGGTGCAATCAGATCGACCCTAATGCAATACGTCTCCACTCGGGGGGGGGGACCGCAGGTGGACTTCACCGAAGCCCTGCTGGCCGGCATCGCGCCCGACGGCGGCTTGTACGTTCCGGAATCGTGGCCGCACCTCGATCCCGAGGGACTGGCAGAGGCGTCATATGCAGAGGTGCTCCAGGTGGTGTTGTCGCCCTTCGTTGCAGGCAGTGACCTGGCCGCCGACCTGGAGAAGATCGTTGCCGACGTTTATGCCGACTGGCGCCATCCCGAGATCGCGCCACTCCGCCAGCTCGACGACCATCTCCACCTGCTGGAGCTCTTCCACGGGCCGACCCTCTCTTTCAAGGACTATGCGTTGGCGGTGCTCGGCCGCTTCCTCGACGCCGCCCTCACCAGGCGGAGTCGGCGGGTCACGGTGATCGGCGCCACCTCCGGTGACACCGGTTCGGCGGCCATCGCCGCCTGTCGAGATCGAGCGGCTTTGGATGTTGTGATCCTCTATCCAGAGGGACGGGTGTCGGAGGTCCAACGGCGGCAGATGACCACCGTCACGGCCGATAACGTCCGGGCCGTCGCCGTCGATGGCACCTTCGACGATTGCCAGGATCTGGTGAAGGCGGTCCTGACCAAACCGACTGCCGGGGTCACGCCGGCGGCGGTGAATTCCATCAACTGGGGAAGGGTGATCGGTCAGATGGCGTACTACGCCTGGACCACCCTCCGACTCGGACCGAGCGACTTCGCGGTGCCAACCGGAAATTTCGGCAACGTCTTCTCTGGCTGGGTGGCAAGGCGTATCGGCTTTCCGGTGGGGAGGCTGATCATTGCCAACAATCGCAATCACCTGCTGGCGCAGCTGGTGGAAAAGGGATGGGGCCGGGCCGAGCCGGTCCATGCCACGTTGGCCCCGGCCATGGACATTCAGGTCCCCTCCAACCTGGAGCGGTATTTGTACGAGCACCTCGACCACTCCGGTGTCCAGGTGGAGGCCACGCTGCGCGCCTTCCGGGCTACCGGCGAGATCCGGCTCGATGAGCGCGCCTTCGCCGGGTTTGCAGCCTCCTGGGGCGACGACCGGGCGATTATCGAGACGATCCGCACCATCTATCAGCGCCACGGTCTCGTAGTCGATCCCCACACAGCGCTGGCATGGGCGGCAGCCACCACCCACCGTCTGGGATCACCGATGGTGGTGCTCGCCACCGCCCACCCGGCCAAGTTCCCAGAGGCCATTCGCGAGGCAATCGGGACCGAACCGGCGCTCCCCGCCGACCTCGCCGATCTTTTGGGCCGCCCGGAGCGTTCGTATCGCCTGCCCAACGACCTGGCCGCCCTCCACGAGCTGCTGGCGACCTGAGGTCGCATCGAATCGGAAACGGAGGCCATCGCCGCTGTCGCCGCTGGCGGAGTATCTTCTCTGCGATGGACCGAGTGGTGATCGTCGGGGGTGGATTCGGAGGCATCGCCACAGCCACCGGTCTTCGGCGGCGCGGCTTTTCGGGCGAGGTCGTGCTGATCGATCGAGCTTCGACCTTCGTGATGGGTCTGCGCAAGACATGGCACGTAGTGGGAGCTTCTGAGCTTTCGGCGGGCGAAAGGTCGTTGACACGGCTACGTGGCGTGCATTTCCGACAGGGGGAGGTCAGCGCCATCGATCCGGCGGCGCGGAGCGTGGAGGTGGCGGGAGAGCGGGTGAGCGGAGACGCGTTGGTGATCGCGGCGGGGGCGGCCCATGCCCCAGAGAAGGTTCCGGGACTGGTCGAGCACGGAATCAACGTGTGGGAGCGGCGCGGTGCCGAGAAGGCTCGCCAGGCAATCGCAGCCCTCGGAACCCAGGGTTCGGGACGGGTGGTGATCGGGATCTTCGGCTCCCCGTACGCCTGCCCGCCAGGTCCCTATGAGCTGGCCCTGTTGGTCCGCGACCGCCTGGGTCCCGGCTTCGATATCGAAGTGTTCACACCAACGCCCATCGCCCTGCCGGTGGTCGGAGCGGCCGGTTCGGCGGCGATGGTGAGCCGGCTCGAGTCGCGGAGGATCGGTTTTCGGGCGAGCGCGGCGGTCGTCAACGTCGCCTCGGATCGGGTGATCCTGGCAAACGGCGAAACAGTGACATTCGATCTCCTCCTGGCGATCCCGCCGCATCGCGTCCCCCCCCTCCTGGCGCAGAGCGGTTTGGCCAAGGAAGACGCCTGGGTGCAAGTCGATCCGCACACCCTGCTGACCGGCTGGCCGGGTGTCTACGCGATCGGCGACTGCACCGCCATCACCCTCGCCAACGGCCTGGCCATTCCGAAGGCCGGGGTGATCGCCGAGTTGGAGGGCGACGTGGTGGCCGAGGCCCTGACCGCCCCAGAAGGCTCGCACCCGACTTTTGCCGGGACCGGTTTTTGCTTTGTAGAGATGGGCGGACAGGAAGCATCGAAGATCGAGGGAGAGTTCTTCGCCGACCCGCCGCGAGTTACCTTGTCGACCCCGTCGGCCGACCTGATGAAGGACAAGGTGGCATTCGAATCAGAACGGCTGACAGCCTGGTTCGACCAGGTCTGAAGCTTGGCTTGGCACCGTCCGGCGGTGCGCTACAATACTTGTCACCGCACCCGCCCACCGTCCCGGGGCGCGTTCGTTCCACCACAAACCCGGCTGCGGCCGCAGCGTTTGCGGTTGGTCGATAGGGGAGGCGAGTTCGGTTGGTTCCACCAGATCCCCTGAGGGTTTTCCTCTCATAGGCACCCGGGCGAAAGGACGACATGACCACCAGATCGGAACTGCAGACCAAGTCGATCAGCGAGCTGCGTGAGATCGCCGGCTCCGTCGGAGTAGCCGTGGACGGTCTGCAGAAGTCCAAGCTGATCTCGGCCTTGATGGCGACCGGCCGTTTCCCCGCCGATGATGGCGACGGTTCCAGCATCGAGCTTCCCGGCGCCGAGAGGTCCGAGACCGGAAGCGACGATTCCGGTGACACCGGGGAGGACGACGGCGGCGACTCCGAAGGGCCCGAAGGTGAGGGCGAAGGGGGATACCAGGGTCGAGATGGGGAATGGCGTCAAGGGGGCCGCCGCCGTCGACGGCGAGGACGAGGCCGTCCGGGAGACGGCCAGGGCGGCTACGGCCAGGGTGGCTACGGCCAGGAGTCCATCCCAGAGGGGGACCTCGAACTGCGCGAAGGTGTGCTCGACATCCTCCCGGAAGGCTACGGATTTCTCCGCGTCACCGGCTACCTGCCCGGGGACCGCGACGTTTACGTGTCGGCCACCCAGGTTCGCAAGTTCGGCCTGCGAAAGGCCGACCTGGTGTCCGGTCCGATTCGTCCGCCTCGCACCCAGGAGAAATTCCCTGCCCTCATTCGCATCGACTCGGTCAACGGGACGTCGGTGGACGAGGCGATGCGCCGTCCTCGTTTCGAGAGCCTCACGCCGCTGTTTCCCGATCAGCGTCTCCGGCTTGAGGTTCCCGGTCGCAACGATGGCGTCCTCACCCGGATAATCGACCTGATTGCCCCCATCGGCAAGGGCCAGCGTGGGCTGATCGTCTCGCCGCCCAAGGCCGGCAAGACCACGGTGCTGAAGGAGATCGCTGCGTCCATCACCGCCAACAATCCCGAGTGTTACCTGATGGTCGTCTTGGTCGACGAACGACCGGAGGAAGTGACCGACATGCAGCGCTCGGTGAAGGGCGAGGTGGTGTTCTCGACCTTCGATCGCCCCGCCGAGGAACACACGCAAGTCTCTGATCTGGCCCTCGAGAGGTCCAAACGGCTGGTGGAGATGGGGACCGACGTGGTGATCCTGCTCGACTCGATCACCCGGTTGGCGCGCGCCCACAACTTGGCGATGCCGGCCTCGGGTCGCATCCTTTCCGGCGGCGTCGACTCGACCGCCCTCTATCCGCCCAAGCGGTTCTTCGGGGCCGCTCGCAACCTCGAGGAAGGCGGCAGCCTCACCATCCTGGGCACGGCCCTCGTGGAGACCGGGTCGAAGATGGACGAAGTGATCTTCGAGGAGTTCAAAGGCACCGGCAACATGGAGCTCCGACTCGACCGCAAGCTCGCCGACCGACGCATCTACCCGGCGATCGACATCGAATCGTCGGGCACGCGCAAAGAAGAGCTGCTGTTCGATCGCAAGGAGCTGCTCCAGGTGTGGAAGCTGCGTCGGGTGCTTTTGGCCCTCGAATCGGGGGCTGCTCTGGAGCTTCTCATCGATAAGCTGAAGAACACCAAGTCCAACGACGAATTCCTGGGTGAGGTAGCCAAGAGCGGCAATTAGCGGCACCGGGATCTCGGTGCCGGCGGCGAAACGGAATGGAGAATCTGTGAAGGCGGGCATTCATCCCAATTACATCGAGTCCAAGGTTGTGTGCTCGTGTGGCAACACCTTCGTGACGCGCTCGACCAAGGGCGATATGCACGTCGAGCTGTGCAACGAGTGCCACCCGTTCTTCACCGGTCGACAGAAGCTCGTCGATTCCGGCGGCCGGGTGGAACGCTTCCAGAAGCGTTACGGGTCGATCACCACACCGCGCAAGAAGAAGGTCAAGGCCGAAGAGGCCGACGCGGCCTCCGAGTGAGCCGGCCCCCAACCTCGGTCGGCCGTACGGCCGCCAATCAGACGGTCGGCGGGCAGGCCGTTCTCGAGGGGGTGATGATGCGTTCGCCGAGCGGCTGGGCGGTGGCGGTGAGAACCCCGGCCGGCCAGATCGAGGCGATCCGGCATCCGTTGCCTCGCCTTTCCTCACGATCAAAGGCAGCCCGCGTCCCTTTGGTGCGCGGCGTGCTGGTGCTGGGCGAATCGTTGACCCTCGGCTTTCGGGCCCTGTCGTGGTCGGCGCAAAAATCAGCCGGTGACGAGGAAGAGCCGCTCACCAGCGGCCAGATGGCGGGAACGATGACGCTGGCGGTGGTGCTTTTCGTCGGTCTGTTCATCGCTCTGCCCGGTCTGGTGGCCGGCTGGGTCACCGAAGCCACGTGGACGTTCAACGTGGCGGACGGCGTCCTCCGGCTGGCGCTCATCGTCGGCTACATCGCGTTGTTGCGGCGCATGCCGGAATTTCGACGCCTTGTCCAGTACCACGGGGCCGAGCACATGACCATTCATGCCTTCGAGGCCGGTGAGCCGTTGTCGGTGGACACCATCCGGCGGCATCAACCCGAGCACCCCCGCTGCGGGACCAACTTCTTGCTGCTCGTCGCCGTCCTTGCCTTCCTCGCGTTCTCCTTGATCGGACGGCCGGGGGTGGTGGGATTCATCGCCAGCCGGTTGCTGTTCATCCCGGTCATCGCCGGGGTTTCCTATGAGATCCTGCGTTTCTCAGGGCTTCGCGCCGACCGACCGATCGGCCGGTTCTTGGCGGCTCCGGGAATGTGGCTCCAGAAGCTCACCACCTCTCGACCCGACGACACCCAGATCGAGATTGCCGTGGCCTCGCTGTTGTGCGCCGTTGACGACGAGACGCTGGCGGCCGTTCGGGAGCGGGGACCCCTGCCGGCGGCCGCGCTGGCGGTCCGACCGGCCTGAGCGTGGACGCCAAGCTATCCGTCCGCCTCGCGGCTTTGGAGGCTGCCTTCGAGGACCTCGAACGGAGCATGGTCGATCCAGCGTTGCTGGCCGATCGAGATCGCTATACCGAGGCGGCCCGCCGTCATTCCGAGCTGGCCCCGATCGTCGACACGTTTCGCCGGTGCCGCTCGGCCGAAGCCGAGCAGGCTGAAGCCGCGGAGCTGGCTGGCGCCGACCCGTCGATGGCGGTGGAGCTACGTGAGCTGGCCGCCGAGAAGGCGTCGGAAGCCGAACGCCTCGAGAAGGAGCTCCGGCTTTCGCTCATCCCTAGGGATCCCAACGACGACCGGGACGTGATTGTCGAGATTCGTGGCGCCGCCGGAGGCGATGAGGCCGCCATCTGGGCCGGCGATCTCGCCCGCATGTACCAGCGCTACGCGGAACGGCTGCGGCTTTCGGTGGAGGCGATGGACTCCAACGAATCCGAGGCGGGTGGTTTCAAGGAGGTCGTCTTCGCCGTCAAAGGTCGGGGCGCCTACTCCAAGATGAAGTACGAGGGGGGGGTCCATCGGGTGCAGAGGGTGCCCAAGACCGAAGCTTCTGGTCGCGTCCACACTTCCACCGCCACGGTCGCGGTGCTGCCAGAGGTCGCCGAGGTCGACATCGATATCAACCCGGCCGATGTCAAGGTTGACGTCTACCGGTCTTCGGGCCCCGGCGGCCAGTCGGTCAACACAACCGACTCGGCGGTTCGGCTCACCCACCTCCCGACCGGCGTGGTGGTGACGTGCCAGGACGAGCGGTCTCAGCTTCAGAACCGGGAGAAGGCGTGGCGGCGGCTGCGAGCCGTCCTCTACCAGCACAAACGCCAAGAGCAGCAGGCGGCGGTGGCGGGGAGCCGTCGCGATCAGGTGGGGACCG
>CAYUKI010000068.1:0-9351 GCA_964445235.1 uncultured Acidimicrobiia bacterium
CATCTTGGCAGAGGCAGTCGATCGCGGGCTGCGTTGTGCCTATGTCGACACCGACGTCGCTAACCCGACGGTCGGGCCACCGGTTTGCGCCGGCCTTCGCTGGGTGGCAAGCAGGGCTGACCTCTCCGACCTCTCCAGAGCCGACCTTCTCCACTTCGTCGGCACAACCACACCGAGTCATCTCGTCCTTCAACAGGTCATCGCCACCGCCGCCCTCACAGATGCCGGGCGCCGCGAGGCCGACCTCGTCGTGATCGACACCACCGGTGTCGTGTCGGGCGTCGTCGGGGAAACACTCAAGTACCACAAGATGGAGCTGTGTCGGCCGGACCGTGTCGTCGCCCTCCAACGGGGGGGGGAAATGGAGCCGATCGTTGGGATGTTGAGGCGGTTCTTCTCGGCGGAAGTCATCACCCACCCGATCGATCCGGATGTGGCCGTCATCTCCCCCGAGGTCCGAGCTGCTCGCCGGATCGAGGGCTTTCGCAAGGCTCTCGCCGAACCGCTCGACAAATGGCGGGTGCGCCCCACCGTCTTCGCTCCGACCTTGCCGACCGGCCTCGACCTCGCCAGGCTGGAAGGCATGCTGGTCGGCGTGCAGGACGCCCACGGTCGCTGCCTTGGACTTGGCCGCTTGGAGCACGACGACGGTTTGCTGCGGGTGGTGACCAACAGTGGCGAAGGTATGCAAGGCCTGCGATTGGGGTCGCTCCGAATCGATCCGGCCACCTTCGAGACCAAGCCGGTCAACCTCCGCGAGGTCATGTTCGGTCTCTAATGCTCTGTCTGGGAAATAGCGTGAGGGTATCGGCGCTATTTCCCAGACAGTGCACCAGTCCCGGGGCGGGCCACCGGGACCGCCGGCTGCTCGGAGTACCAAAGAGCGCTACCTGTGCCCGCTGACTAGCCCTGTGCCGGCACCAAAGGCCTCGCCGGCCATTCCTCCGACAATCCGCGCCACCCCTCGGGCCCTACGACCGACGGTTCACGGAAAGTGAGACTCAAGCACGGAGAGTGGTGGGTCGATCTATCCCCCTGACACAGGTCAGGGGAGGGAAGGTTGTTTCGACGGTCGGCGTTGGTTGTCGCCCTCGTGGCGGCCAGCCTGAGCACAGCCACCACGATGGCCGGCGCCGCCGCGGTCTCCGAGGAGGCCGAGTTCGTCACGGCCATCAACACCAGTCGTACGGCGGCCGGTCTGGCGCCATTGGCCGACCATTGGGACCTCGTCGACGATGCCCGCCGTCACACCGCCGAGATGATGGCGGCAACGAGCCTCTTTCACTCGACCACCGACCAGCTCACCGCAGTGACCACCGGTTGGACCCTCATCGGCGAGAACGTGGGGAGAGGACCCGATCCGGCTCGCCTGCACGAAGCGTTCATGAATTCGCCGACCCATCGCGACAACGTACTCGGCGACTACTCGTACGTGGGCGTGGGAGCAGATCGGTCGTCGGATGGGACCTTGTTTGTGACGGTGCTGTTCATGCAGGCCCCCCCCCAATGGACAACGGTCACTCACCCAGTTGGTGTGGCAGTGCCGGCGTCCGTTGACGTCGCCCCCCCCCAACCGGTGGCAGTGCTGGCCGAGACGAGGGTGGCCCCGCCCCAGACAGCGGCAGTTGCTCGCCGGGCGTTCAGCTTCGCGTGCGTGGTGGAGTCCGTCCTACCTTGCCCGTTCTGACCAGCAAGCTGTAGCGCCCAGGGAACCGCCCCGGTCGACTACCCGCACTTCCCCGAACGGGTCGCTGTCCGGATGGGCACCTTGGGCGCTACTGAGCGAATGTACGGACGGAGGAGGCGTCCGTCAATCGGTCCCCGCAGAGATGAATTCGCGCTCTGCGCGGCAATTGTCGACCGAATGCCCCGCAGTTGGCCACCCTCAGCGGTCGAAGAGTTGTTTTCCACAGCTATCCACAGGGGTTGTGCACAGCGTCGTGTGGGCAACTTTCTAGGAGGTGTTTTCGCGATGAGTCTCGCGATGGTCAGCCGAGAATGCCGTGATACAACTCGAGGAAACGGTCGGCGGTCGCGGCCCACGAAAACCTCTCCGACTCTCCCACCGCTTTTTCTCCGATCTCGGAAGCCAGCGTCGGGTCCTCGAGCAGCCGCACGAGCGGCTCGGCATAACCGATCGGATCCCAACCGTCGACTAGGAATCCGGTTTGGCCGTCGATGACGATGTACTCAAGACCTCCGACCCGGGCCGCCACCACCGGCAGACCGCAGGCAGCCGCCTCTGCCGCCACCAGCCCGAAGGATTCGGTGCGGGACGGAAGGATGAGGCAGTCGGCGGCCCGGTAATAGTCGGCGAGTTGGACATGAGGCACGGGGGCAAGAAACTCCACCGGCAGATCGGCGGCGAGGGCGCGCAGCTTGGACACCTCTGCCAGGCCCCCCTCTCCGCTGGCACCGCCCACCACCACGAACCTCGCAGACGGGACCTTGCCGTGCACGATTCGAAACGCCTCAACGGCCACATCGACGCCTTTGAGCGGTTGGATTCGGCCCACATACAGCAATCGTGGTCCGCCGGTCCACCCCAGTCGGGCCCGGGCCAGGTCCCGGTCGCCGGGAGCAAACACCGTGTGGTCAACGCCGGGCGGCGAGGTGCAGATTTGGCTGGGATCGGCTCCGTAATGCGCCAAGAGGTCCTCGGCCTCCAAAGGGGTAGAGGCGATCAGGCAGTCGGATCCGTGGATCACCTCGTGCTCGGCGGCTATCCGAAGGAGGCTCTCGGGGGGCTCGCCCGTCCGTTTGGCCAGGTTCTTGACCCTGCCGAGCGTATGGAAGGAATTAGCGAGCGGTATCCCGAGCTGCCGTTTCACCGCCAGGCCGGCCCAACCCGACAACCAGTAATGGGAATGAACAACCTGGGGGGGGATGGCCCCAGCGGTGATGTGGGCGATCACACCCATCGCGAACTTGCGAACATATCGACCCAGTTTTGCGACTGGAATCTCGTGGGGAGGTCCGGCCTCGATGTGCACCACTCGGTAACCGCGCGGTGCCTCGAACTCGGTGGGCAGATCGGGGTCGTGGCGGCGGGTGTAGACGACGACGGAGATGCCGCGGGCTGCCATTGTGGCGGCCAGCTCGTCGATGTAGACGTTCATGCCTCCGGCATTGCCTTGGCCGGGCTGTAACAACGGAGAGGTATGCAGCGACAGATAGGCGGCACTATCGATGACGGTCGGGCCGGCCTCCATCAGCCCACCTCGACCGAGTAGAGGGGCCGAGGTCGTGCACCGAGCCGCGCCTTGTAGTCCTCGTCGCCCTTCAAGAAGTCGAAGTATTGCAGCGAATTTTCGATCGAGCGCTCGATCAGCGATGCCAGCAACACCAGCCCTGGCGAAGCCTGCGCCACCGTGGGGTCGTAGCCCGAGTTGTATAAGTAGTAGCCCATTCCGTCTTGATAGGCGAAGGCGGCCGCCACCGCCGGACCATCGGGACCGCGCAGCAATTCGACCTGCCAGCCGGGCTGCTCGCTCAGCGACCGAAAGAGTGTCTCCACGGCCGGTGTAAGAAAGCCGCCCTTGGCACCCGCCGACAGGCGATGCAGCCGTACGAACTCGGTAAGCACCTGTTCGTTCGGTGTTGAGTGAGATTCCAACCGGACCTCTCCCACCGCCAGCTCGAAACGACGCACCTTGCGGCGCAACTCGTGACGCTCCTTCTTCCCCAGCCGTTCGAGGTAGTCGTCGAACGACCGCGGCAGCTCGAGCACCATGGCGAGCTCATGCTGCACCGGCTCCGCCCCTTCGCCGGCGGCATCGAGACCCTTACAGATCACGGCAGCAGCTTCCGCCGGCAGCGAATCCAGGCGCCACCGACCGCCCAAGCTGAGGCGAAGCTCCGATACCAAGTCTATGACACCAGGTCCGAGGGGCGAGTGGTAATCGGTGAAGTCGGGGGCACCCAGCATCTCCACCTGGTCATCCCAACGGGCCAAAGCCAGGAACCCCTCCTCGTTCTCCACGAACAAGGGCTCCCCGCGGGAAACCGTTTCCGCAGCGACCTTCAGAAACGGACGATGGGGGAAGGGCCCGGTGACCGGGGCGACCGGAGCAAGGCTCCAACCGGGCGACGACCAGTCCTGATGCGATCTCATGTGGTCAGCACCAGGCGCGGCCGGACGGCACCGACCACTACTCCCCCCCCAAATACGGGTGGCGACGACCAATCTCGAAGGCGCTCCTCACCTGTTTTGCTCAGTACGCCCAACTGCCGCAACGCCTCGAACATTCCCACTTGAGCACCGCGAGCGTTCCCGTCCCAGGCCTTCACGATGAGACCGAAGCGTCCTAGGGCAGCCACTCCGATGCAGCCCTCGGCGCCCCGCTTTCCGACCGCACTCGCCCACATGCCGACCCTGGCATCGGCGTTGCCGAACCCCGACACCAACGCCGGATAGCGGTGCATCACCGAAAAGACCTCGGTGAGCTCCGCCTCTGCTGCTAGCCGAGAAAAGGCCCTGGCCATGGTGAGGGCGGTGCCGGGGAACACCGGAGCGCCACACCCATCCACGCCGAGCGGACCCAGCTCGGTACCGGACGCCTCCGCCACGTAATCGGCGATCGCCACCTGGAGCGGATGGGTCGGGTCGAGGTAACCGGCCATTGGCCACTCTTGCGCACGGCAGGCCCTCAACATGGCGGCGTGCTTGCCCGAACAGTTGTTCCAAATCCTCCGACCGACACGGTGCCCTTCCCAGGCCAGCCGCCGCGCTGCTGCCGCCCCGAGCGGCCAGGCCGGCGGGCACGCCAGCATTGATTCGGAAAGACCGCCCTCGCCAAGGATCGTTTCGACGATTGCGATCTGGACTGGCTCGCCGTCATGGCTGGCACAGGCAAGGGCGAGCTGCTGCGGCGACAACCCCGCCCCCAGGCGCTGACAGACGGCTGCTTGGAAAGGCTTGGCGGCAGAACGGAAGTAGAAGGGTCGATCGAGGTCGCCGGCGGAGGCGAGTAGGCGGCCGTCGCAGCCCACCACGGCTACTACACCATCGTGAAACGATTCGACCAGGCCCGAGCGAACCACCTCTGCGAGCATCGCTCAGGTGACGGTGGGATCGATCAAGCCGGTCTTGTAGCGGGCAGCGATTTCCGCCTGAAACGTGTCGAAGACCCGCTGCACGGCTCGACGCTGCTCGGAGATCTCTTCTTCGACCTCGGCGAGCGCTTCGAGATACTCCTCCAGCTCGGCATCGCGGACCTCGCTCAACCGGGCCAGAAAGTCCGACTCCAGCACCTTGTCGATTGCTCGTCGTCGGACCTCCGGCAGATGCGGTGCCAGCGGCAGCGTCATCCTCCCGCCCCCTCCCCCGACCGTCTCGCCGGCGCCCAAGATCTCGGGCAGGGCCTCGATGAGACTACGAGTCTCCTCGCCCCGCCGGCGTCGCTGTTCGAACGCCAGCAGATCCATGCGCCCATGCAGTAATCGGCGGTAGTAGGAGAATTCGGTTTCGACCTCGTCGGCAAGCTTGCGCCGTTCGCGCAATTCATCAATGCCGATATCGCCGATCCGATGCAGGTAGGCGGGGTCGAGAACTATGTCGACGCGACGACGTGCTTCGATCATGACCGAAGGCTACCTGCAAGCGCCCCGAAGCGTTGGGTAGGGGTTGACGGCTCCCGAACCGCGGCCCCCCGGGTGGATCTCGAAATGGACGTGAGGCGCTCCCCCGACCGCATTGCCGGTGTCACCGTTGTATCCGACAACATCACCTTTGGCGACGCGCCCGCCAGTGATGGCGAAGCTCGCCAAATGGGCGTAGTAGAAGGCGACTCCATAGTCGGCGACCAGCCACAGGGTCTTTCCACCCAATCCTCCATTTCCGACCGACACCGAGCCGGCCGCCACTGCCACCGCCGGTTCGCCGTGGCTGGCAAACATGTCGGTGCCCCTGTGCCGTCGACCTCCCGAGCGGGGAAAGCCCCATGAGTCGATGAAGGACGTATGGCTCGGGTTCATCGGACAGATGAACCCGGGGGTGGCTGCCGCCGACAGGCCAGCGCCCCCTCGACCGCCTCGCGCCGCCATCCGGCGCTGTTCCGCGTCGTACTGAGCCAGCAGGGACGCGCACCGTGCGCTGAGCTTGTTATAGGCGGCCTGTTCGGCCACCATCGCCTCCTCCTGCTGTTGCTGCCAGGTCTGGCGGGCCTCGGCCAGCCGCCGGAGTTCCACTTCGGCTTCCTCCAATCCGACCCGCAGCCGCTCCATGTCAGTACGAAGGCTGGCCAGGTCGTCGATGGAGGCGAGGTCATCACGGGTTGCCGCCGATAAGAACTCGTTGCCCGTCACGAGCTGATCCAGCGAATCGGCGAACAAGACCATGCTCGATGCGCCGGCCCCTCCCGCCATGTAGAGCTGGACGGCGCGTTCTTCGATCTGGGTCTTGAGATCGTTGATGCTTCCCTCTCGATGCTCAAGGGAGGCGCGAAGGTTGGCCTGGCGCAGCTCGTTTACCTCGACGTCGTTGGCGGCGGCTTCGTAGGCCACGGCCGCCTCGTAGAACCGGTCCTGGGCCTGTTGGTATTCGCCCCGGGCCGTCTTCGAATCCGCGCAGGCGGCGTCAACTTGCCTTTTGGTGATGGACAACGCCGGGGGCGAGGCCGCCACTAAGGAAACGGAGGCCGCCAGGGCGAACACAAATAGGCGACGTCCAACCGCCATCAACCCCAGGGTAGCGCCGAGCGGCGGAGCTAGGAAAGCTCAACGGCTCAAAGCAACAGGCGCACCAGTGGAAAGAGCAGCACCGCCGCCATGAGCGGGCCATCCAAACCGGTCAAACTCCCCGGCAAGGGCTCGGCCAGCGACACCTGCCCAATCCGCATGATCGACCCCATGCCCCGCCCCGCAATCAAGCCGAGGGCGAGACCGACGCCGATCAGCAGAAAGCCGACCATGTCGAACTCCCAGATGACCGCCCCCCCCACGGCAGCGGCCAGTGCGACGACGACCGTGGCCGACAGGGAGTCGAGAAAGCGGAACCGACCGAAATGCTGGACCAAGGCACCCACCAAGGTCGACCCGATAGTGGCCAGGAGGAAGATCGAGATGATGCGATTGCCAGGGTCCGTCGCCTGCCGGGCCAGCAGAAGAGACGCGGCAGCCGCCGCCGCCCAAATCGCGCCTACTACGCCGGCCGCAATGACAGGCATCCGTCGATAGGAAGGAAAGAACACCGGCCAGGCCAGCGCCGTCACCAGGGCGACCCCGATCCCCAATCCGTAACCGGGGCTTCCCAGCAGATGGGTTGCCACGACCGCACCGAGGGTTGCCACCAACGGAGGCCCGGCCGGTAGATCCCTATTCAGACCGACTCCCCAAACCGCCACAGCCCCCACCACTGCCGACGCCCACAGCCCCTCGTCACTGTCCAGGTTGGCCAGCATCAGCACGGCCGCCACCGCCACCAAGGCCACCACTTGAATATCACCCGATCGCTGGTCGACCTGCATGGCCCCCCCTGACACCGGAGGGATCAGGGCGACTTCGTCTCCGGATTCGACCCGCGTGTGGGTTTCGGCGGCATCGCCGTTGTGCCACACCCGGGCGTGGGCGGCACCGGCCGCGAAAGCGGGTCCGAACCGACGGTTGGCGGCTTCCAAGATCTCCCCCACCGTGGTGCCGTCGAGCTCAACTCGCGATACCCCGGCGACTTCTCGCAGGTTGGCGAACAATCGGAGAGTTGCCACACCGGCAGGCTAGTTCCGAAGCGCCGGGTAGACCGTTCCGGTCACTTCACCGAAGTCGATACGAACCGCCGAACCGGCCGATGCTCCGCGCATCACCACTGTGTCGCCGTCGGCGAGGTAGGCGCGTTGTTCCCCACCGGTCAGCCCGACCGGCTGGGTCCCGTCGGCAGTGATCTCAACGAGCGAACCCAGACTCCCCGACACCGGGCCGGATACGGTCCCCGACCCGAACAGGTCTCCGGCTCCGACCGTGGCGCCGTTTGACGTGGCGTGAGCGAGCTGCTGGGCGATCGTCCAGTACTGCTCGGCGAAGTTGGTTCGACAGACCGTTGTGGCGTCGCCGGCGGCGGTCGCTACGTCCACCTCCAATGAGAGGTCGATGGCCCACGGGGCATCGGTGCGGAGATGGGGCGGGGGAGTAGGGTCCTGGGGGGGGGCAGGAACTCGGAAGGGTGCCAGAGCGTCGAGGGTGACCACCCAAGGTGAGATCGAAGTGGCGAATGACTTCCCCAAGAAAGGGCCGAGTGGCTGGTATTCGAAGGCCTGAATATCGCGCGCCGACCAGTCGTTGACCAAGACCAAACCGAAGATGTGGTCAGAGGCCTCGTCGATGGGAATGGGCTGACCTAGGGAGGGTCCGGGGCCGGTGATGAACCCGACCTCCAGCTCGAAATCGAGCTTTTCGGTGGGGGCGAAGGTTGGTTCGACGCCACCGGCGCGAAGGAAGAGGCCCTGCGGTCGAGTCACCTTTGTGCCCGACGCCACCACCGTCCCGGCCCGTCCGTGGTAGCCCACCGGCAGCCGGCGCCAGTTGGGTAGAAGTGGTTCGGCGTCAGGTCTGAAGAGCCTTCCCATGTTCGTCGCGTGGTGGATCGACGAATAGAAATCGACGAAATCGCCGACCGCCACCGGGCAAAGCATCTCCACGGCCCCACGGCGAACCAGCGCCGCCGGCGCCCGCTCGCGGATGGTGGTCTCGCCTTCGGTGAGCAGGTCCACCAACCGCCTTCGCAACCCGCGCCACGCCGACGAACCGAGGGCAAGGAGTTCGTTCAGATGGGGACGCCGGAATACGTCGGGGGCGATCCCGGGTAGCAGTCCGGCCTCGGAGACCACCGCCAGCGCCAGCACGAAGTCTCCTATCGCCACCCCGAGGCGGGGCCGATGACCCGGGCGCCGGAACACCCCAAACGGGAGGTTCTGGATGGGGAAACCGGAACCGTCCGCACCCTCCACCCATGAACGCCGGGCGGGATCGTTGGTCTCGTCCAGCATGTCGCGCATATCGACCCATTCTGGCCGAGCGAGCGAGAGCGGCCGGCCACCTCCGACCAGAATGGCACGATGCTGTGCACGGTGGTCGGGGTTGCGCCGACGACGTCGCGCGACTGATCGGCCAGAACAGCCCACAGATGAACCCAGGGTTCTGGGTAGTACCCAGTACTACCCAGGGCCCACAGATGAACCCAGGTTCACGAAATGGCGACCCGGGCGGCTAGGTCCGCTCCTCCGCCCGGCGGCTAGCTCGTTGAGCGAGGATGATGGGAACGAAGGTCAGGACCACCACCAACAGTGCCACCACGTTGGTGACCGGTCGCTGCCGCGGGCGCACTAGCGAGGAGAAGATCCAAATCGGGAGGGTCTGCTG
>CAYUKI010000069.1:0-9302 GCA_964445235.1 uncultured Acidimicrobiia bacterium
GCTTCCGGTGGGGCTCCTCTACCGTCCGGCAGCCGGCAATCCGGTGACGACCGGTCCCGACCTCCGGGTGGTTTCTTTCAACCTGCTCTCCCCGAACGAGAATTACGCCGAGGTGATCAGCTTCTTGGAGGACACCGAAGCTGACCTGGTGTTCCTGCACGAGGCCAGCGAGCCCTGGGAGGAGGCCCTAAGGGAGTCGACTCTTTCCTACGAGGTGACCAGCACCAGGACCGACGACCAGGTCTTCGGGACTCTTGTCCTCGCCCCCGCCGGTGCCGAGGTGAGCCCGTTCAGCTTCGCCTTCGACGGCGAGCGGGCTGTGCAAGTGGTCCTGCCCTGGGGTGACAGCAACATCTCGCTGCTCGGCATTCACCCGCTCTCTCCGTCGACCTCCATTCGAGCCGGACTTCGTGATGACCAGCTCGCGTTCGCCGCCGATTGGGCTTCCGCTCAAGCCGGCCCGGTGGCCGTGGTCGGCGATTTCAACGCCTCCCCGTGGTCGCACACGTTCGCCGCGTTTCGGGAGGCCGGGCTCATCGACTCCGAGCAAGGCTTCGGTCTTCAACTCAGTTTCCCGGTCACGAGCAACCTGGTCTTGCGAGTCCCCATCGATCATCTCCTCCACAGCAGCGACCTGGCGGTAGTGGACAGGCGACTCGGACCGAGCCTCGGGTCCGATCACAACTCGCTGATCGTCGATCTGGCGCCCGCGGCGTGATACCCGAATTCGCCGGCCGCCGCCGGCGGCTCGCCGAGATCATTGGGGAAGATGGCGTTGCCATTCTCGGGGGAGCCGCCGAAATCATCCGCAATCACGACGTCACACACGAATTCCGCCAGGATTCCGACTTCTTCTACTTGACCGGTTTCCCGGAACCGGATGCGGTGGCCGTCATCGCCCCCGGTCATCCGGGCGGAGAGTTCGTCTTATTCGTGCGGCCCCGCGACAAAGAGATGGAGGTCTGGAACGGGTACAGGGCCGGGGTGGCTGGGGCCATGGAACGGTTTGGCGCCGACATGGCTTTCTCGCTCGACGAATTAGAGATCCACCTGCCTGAATTGGTGGCCGGACGTGACACCCTGTTCCCAGGCCGCGCCAACAAGACCGTCGACGAGGCCGTCGGGCGGCTGACCACCAAGCTCGCGTCTCTTCACAGCCGCTACGGCCGCAAGGTCCCGCTGGTCTCCACCCCTCTGGGCCCCGTGCTGGCCGAGCAGCGGCTCCGCAAGACCGCGGCCGAGATCGATGCCCTGCGCCGGGCCTGCTCGCTTACCGCCGATGGCCATGCCGAGGCGATGCGGTTTTCCCGCCCCGGGCTCTTCGAGTATCAGGTGCAGGCCGTTCTCGAATACGGCTGGCGGCAGGGCGGTTCACCCCGCAACGGCTATCCGTCGATCGTCGCCTCCGGACCAAATGCCTGCGTCCTGCATCATGTCGAGAATGACCGTCGTCTACGGCCGGGCGACCTCCTGCTCATCGACGCCGCCGCCGAGGTCGACTACTACTCCTCCGACGTCACCCGCACCTCCCCGGTGGACGGCAAGTGGAATGGTCCGCAGCGAGCGGTTTATGAGGTCGTGCTCGCCGCCCAATTGGCCGCTCTGGCGACCTGCCGGCCCGGCGCCACCATTCGCAGTCCCCACGAGGCTGCGGTCCGCAAGATCACCGAGGGCTTGATCGACCTGGACCTCCTTCCCAAGGGAATGGAGGACTCTCTGGCCATGCATCATTACCGGGAATACTTCATGCATGGGACCAGTCACTGGTTGGGCATGGACGTTCATGATGCCGGCGCCTATCGAACAGGGGGACGGCACCGGGTTCTCGAACCCGGCCTCGTGTTCACCGTCGAGCCCGGTATCTACATCGACCCCGAGCGTGACAGCATCGAGTTCACCCTCCTCGAATACGACCTGGACGAATGGCAAGAGCGGCGGTTGCTGTTGGGCACCGAAGCCGCCAAGCGACTTGAAGCCGAGGCCCGCTCGGAGATGCCGACTTTGCATCTCGAGATACCCGAGCATTTCCGGGGCCTCGGGGTAAGAATCGAAGACGACGTTCTAATCACCCCCGAGGGGGTCGAGAACATGACGGCAACTGTGGCTACCGACCCCGATGAAATCGAGGCCCTCTGCGCCGAGTCACCCCGGTTGGCCGCCCTGTAATCGGTTGGGGATACCTCTCGAGCAACCCACGCCGGCGCTCTCCGTCACCCCGGGTACGGCAGCACGTGTGACAGGACCACCGCGAAGTGGAAGGTCGCCCCGGCTATCACCAAGAGGTGAAACACCTCGTGATAGGAGAAGACCCGCGGGAAAAGACGAGGACGGCGGGTGGCGTACATGACCATGCCGGCCGTGTAACAGGCGCCGCCGGCCAGGATCAGCACGATGGCCGCCGCCCCGAGCCGTCTGGTCAGCTCGGCGAGGGGAATGAGGGCGAACCACCCCATCGACGTCTGGAGCGTCACCGAGAACCAACTCCGCACCCGCGGCCACCACGCCTTCTGGGCGACGCCGATCAGCGCCGCCAGCCAGATGGGCGCCAAGGTCGCCCACCGCCAGGTTCCCTCCAAAACGATCACTGCGAGGGGGGTGTAGGTGCTGGCGACCACGACGAAGATCATGGAGTGGTCGAGCCTTTGCATCCGGTGCTTCCAGAGGTCTCTCCAGGGCATGGAGTGATAAAGGGCGCTCACCGTGAACATGGCCAGCAGACTCGTCCCGAAGATGAGCACCGGCGCCAGCCGCGTCCAATCGCCACCACTGCGCCAGGCCAAGACCACCAGGCCGGCCGCCGCGGCCACCGCCGCGCTGCCGTGCAGGAAACCTCGCACCGGGTTCTGCATCCTGCCCAGAGACATTCGCTCCACCGTGCTGAGACTAGGGGCCAGTTCGACCATTGACCAGCCTCGGCGCCGACGCCCGGGCAGGAGCCGGTGCCGCCCCTCCCTGGTTAACGTCGGATCGGTGGACACGATCCGCATCGCCAACTGCTCGGGCTTCTACGGCGATCGGTTGTCGGCCGCCGCCGAGATAGTCAACGGCGGCCCCATCGATTTCCTTACCGGCGACTACTTGGCGGAGCTGACCATGGCATTGCTATGGAGGGGCCGGCTCAAGGACCCGGCCAGGGGCTACGCCTCCACCTTCGAGACCCAGATGGAGGAGGTGCTGGCCACCTGCTTGGATCGAGGGATCAGGGTGGTCAGCAATGCCGGAGGCCTCAACCCGGCCGGTCTGGCCGAACGAATTCACCGGATCGCTTCCGACAGGAATGTGAACGTGAAGCTGGCGGTGGTCGACGGGGACGACCTGGTCGATCGGATTCCGGACCTCCTGGCCGCCGGTGAAGGCTTCCGTCATCTCGAGGACGGTCGTCTCCTCGCCGAGGCGGGGATCCAACCCGTCACCGCCAACGCCTACTTGGGTGCATGGGGAATTGCGGCGGCGCTCGACGCTGGGGCCGATGTGGTGGTGACCGGCCGGGTCACCGATGCCTCGTTGGTCATGGGTCCGGCCGCCCACCATTTCGGGTGGGGGCGGACCGATTGGGACGCTCTGGCGGGAGCGCTGGTGGTCGGCCACATCCTCGAATGCGGCGCCCAGGCGACGGGCGGCAATTACGCGTTCTTCCAAGACGTTCCCCACCTCGAGAACGTCGGATTTCCCATCGCCGAGATGGCCGCAAACGGAAGCGCCGTCATCACCAAGCATCCCAACACCGGTGGGCTGGTGTCGGTGGGGACGGTCACCGCTCAGCTTCTATACGAGATCGCCGGTCCCGATTACCTCAACCCCGACGTCACGGCTCGATTCGACACCATCCGTCTCGAGCAGCTGGGCCCCGACCGGGTGGGCGTGACCGGGGCGAAAGGCCACCGACCCCCCCCCACAACAAAGGTGGCGATCAACTACCTGGCCGGTTTCCGCAATCACGTGTCGTTTGTACTCCCCGGCCTCGACATCGAGGAGAAGGCGACCCTGGTCGAAACCGCATTCTGGCGATCGGTGGGCGGTCGGGAGCGATTCGCCGAGAGCGATGTGCGACTGGTCAGGTCGGATCGTCCCGATCCTCCCACCAACGAGGAGGCGTGCGCCTTACTCACCATCACGGTGAAGGACCCCGGTATCGAAAGGGTCGGTCGGGCCTTCTCGGCGGCCGCCGTCTCATTGGCTCTGGCCCATTACCCGGGATTCGTGCTGACCGGCCCCCCCACCGACGCCACGCCCTACGCGGTCTACTGGCCGGCCGCCATTTCCCCGATCCCCACCCGCGTCACCTTCGGCGAACGAACGTGGTACGTCGACCCGACCGCCGGTGAAGAGCCAAGGATTCCGGCTGGCGGTCGGTCGACTCCCCCTTCCTCTCGCGCCGCGGCGTCCGGTCCCACGGTGGCGGCGCCACTTGGCCGGGCGTTTGGCGCCCGGTCGGGGGACAAGGGGGGTAACGCCAATTTGGGGGTCTGGGCCACCAACGGGTCCGGTTACGCCTGGCTGGCTGACGAGATGACCGTGGCGAGGATGAAAGAGCTGCTCCCAGAGATGCGAGGGCTGGTGGTGGAGCGATTCGAATTCCCCAACCTCCTGGCCCTGAATTTCGTGGTTCATGGGCTGCTCGGGGAAGGCGTTTCCTCCTCGACAAGAGCCGATCCCCAGGCGAAGACCCTCGGTGAGTATTGGCGGGCAAAGGTCGCCGAACTGCCCGCGAGCCTGCTTTCCCACTGAAGGTGACCCGGTAGCATCGTGTTGGCTGCGACGAGAGTGACGGCATGGTAAGGGGACCCACCCAACTTCTCTATCGGATCTACGAAAGGCGGCTACTCCTCCACCTGGACCGCGACCGTCTGCCGCGCCATCTCGGGATCATCCTCGACGGCCATCGGCGCTACGCCCGCGAGTTCCACCTTCCCGACTATCGGACCGCCTACCAGGCCGGCATGGCCCGTTTCGAGGAGACTCTGGGATGGGCGGAGGAGCTGGAGGTGCCGGCCGTCACCGCCTGGGTCCTCTCCAAGGAGAATCTCAGCCGTCCGGCCGAAGAACTCGACCCGTACTTCGAAGTTCTCATCGACCTCTTCGAAAGACTTCCCGCCACCGCCCGCCGCTACGACCTGGCGGTCCGCTTCATCGGCAGCCTCGACCTGCTGCCCGCTGGGCTGGTGCTGGCCGCCAAGCAAGCCGAGGAGAGCCGGCCCAGCGGCGCACGCCGGTTGACCATCGCCCTCGGGTACGCCGGCCGTCAAGAGATTGTCGACGCCGCCCGGGAGCTGGTTGCCGATCTGATCGAGGACGGCGTGGCCCCGATCGAGCTCCCCGCTCGCATCGACGCCGCTTCGCTGGCGTCGCACATGTACTCGGCCGACCTGCCGGACGTCGATCTGGTCATCCGCACCAGCGGGGAGTCACGGATGTCGGGATTCTTGCTTTGGCAGTCCGCCTACGCCGAGTACGTCTTCGTCGATGTCTACTGGCCCGACTTCCGCCGCGTTGACTTTCTCCGGGCCCTGCGCGACTTCACCCGCCGCGACCGCCGCTACGGGCGGTAGTCACCCAACCACCAACTGCGAACCGCCGGTCGTACGCGCCAGGGGGTGGTGCGGATTGACGAAGGTTGGGGTGCTGGGTACGTCGACATCCGCGCGCGAAGGGCGCCGAGCCGCTCGCGACCTCACCCGCCGCGACCCTCGCGACGGGAAGGAATGCCGGCCGTCGACCCATCAGTGCGGGTGCGGATGTCGGTGACCCCGACCGGGGTCAGGTTTGCCCATTCAGCACCCGGGCTCCCCCGGATGCCCGCAACAGGTCTGTCCGGTTATGACCTTCCGGGTGTTGTTTCTGATCGCCTTGAACGCCTTCACCATCAACGGATCGTCTGACTCCCGCCAGTTCCGTTGGTACTGGCCGAGACTCCGTCGCTCTCGACTCACGGTTATTCGGTCCGCAGCTCGGGGGGCAGATGAGAGGCGTCGGCGAACGCCCGCAAGCTGAACGCCCGCCCTTCGGCGATCTTCTCGGTACGGAGATGGGCGATCGAGGCGTGGCCCATGGCGAACCGCTCCCATTCCCAGGGGGTTGGCTCGAGGCCCAGGAGGGTCCCGAGGATCACGGCATTGGCACCTCCATGGGCGACGATGGCCAGCCGCAGCGAGTCATTGGCGACGTGCCACAGATGGGGGTGTCCGTCGATCAGCCGAATCAGTCCGCGCGCGGCGAGGGCGTCCTCCAGACCGGCCACGACCCGTTTGTGGAAGTCGCGAAAGCTCTCCCCACCCGGCAGCCCATCCCACATCTCGTCGATGGGCCGCAGCCTGCCCTTGGCGAGGATCTCTTCGATCCGGTCGACCGGACTCCCCTCCCAGTCGGGTGGGTTGTTGATCTCCTGTAGCCAATCGTGGGCGGCCGGTTGTAGGCCGAAGGTTTGGAGGGGGGCGGCGGTTTGCTGGGCGCGGCGCATCGTCGACACCAAAACCTCGTCGAGGCGTTCCCATCCGGCGATGCGGTCGGCAAGTAGCAACGACTGCCGGTGGCCGAGTTCGGTGAGCTCGGGGTCGTTGGTGGCGATTCGGGCCGGAGCCCAGTCGGGTTGGCCGTGCCGGATGAGGAAGATCTCCATCGGACAAACCACGTTAACCGGCCCCTCCTCCCCAAATGCAGCGACCGCCCGGGGCAGGGCGGTCGCTAATTTGGGCCAACACGGGAGGCGTGTCGTAGACCCTTGTCTGGTTTTCTCATCGGCGCCGGCGGGTGAACCTTGAGCGATTTCTTGGAGAAGGTCATCGCTCATCTCCGGCAACGATCACTCCGTACCGACGGACCCTTCGTGCTCGCCTCCGGACGGGAGTCGAGCTGGTATCTCGATGCCCGCCAGACCACCCTCGACGGGTTCGGGGCTGCGTTGGTTGGGTCGGCCTTCTTGGACGCTCTCGACTCCCGCACTACGGCCGTGGGGGGAATGACCTTGGGCGCCGACCCCATCGCCGTCGCGACGGCGGTCGCCGCCGCGTCGCAGGGGAGGTCGCTCGTCGCATTCTCGATACGCAGGCAGGCCAAGGACCACGGGACGGGGGGGAGGTTGGTGGGGCCGGTGACCGCCAGTGACAGAATCACGGTGGTCGAGGACACGACCACCACCGGAGCGGCTCTTGGCGAAGCGATCGAGGTGCTCATCCAGCACGGTATGGAGGTGCTCGAGGCCATCGCCTTGGTGGATCGAAGCGGCGGCGATGTTGAGCGTCGTTTGCACGATCTCGGGATCCCCTATCGTGGCCTCATCACACCGGCCGACCTAGGGGTCGAACCATGAAACCATTACAGGTCCGGCGCTCAACTTTGAAGATGTGGCTCATCAGCCTCGCCGGCATTCCGTTGATCGTCATAGCGATCGACGTGCTTTTTCAGCGACGTCTCACGGGGGCTCTCAGCGATATGATCTTTCCCGACAACGACCCCCAGCTCTTCGAGGCTCGCGACCTCATCTGGGCATGGGTGATGCTGGCGGTGGGGTTGGGCCTCATTGGGTTCGGGCTCAAGGAGCTGATCGTTCCCCGAGCAGTGTTGCGGATGGACGATTCCGGGCTGGCCATCCGGTTATCCGGACCCACGAAACCAGCGACGTTGATGCCGTGGTCGCAGATCGAAGATGTGCGGGCCGACCGGGTAGAGGATGAGGGTGACATCCTGCCCGTTTTGGTGGTCGTGTTGCGTCAAACGTTCGACGTTCCTCGCCAGCCCTTCGGGGCGCGGTGGCTGGATCAGCGAACGTTGATGGTGGCGACGTCGGATTGGGACCGTCCGGTTGGTGAGGTGGCGGAGATGGCTACCGCCTACGCGGTCGAGCTGGCCCGGGAAGGGCGAATCTGAATTGATGATCGGCGCTCACACCGCCAACGCCGACCCCCTTGCCGAGGCGGCAGCCCGCCAGGCCGACCTGGTGCAGATCTTCCTCTCCAACCCCCAGTCGTGGAAGAAGCCCAATCCCCGCGCCGACGCCGAGGTGTTACGCCGATCACAAATCCCCATCTATGTGCATTCGCCCTATTTGGTCAACGTGGTCGCCGAGCCGAGCCGGATTCGGATTCCCAGCCGCAAGATCCTCCAGGAAACCTGCGACGCCGCTGCCGAGATCGGGGCAGCCGGGGTAATCGTTCACGGCGGCCACCTCGCCGAGCACGAAGAGATAGGGGAGGCGCTGCCGAGATGGCGCAAGGCCCTCGAATCCCTCGACACCGACCTACCGGTGCTCATCGAGAACACCGCCGGTGGGGACAATGCCGTTTTCCGTCGCCTGGAGGTGGTCCAACTGGTGTGGGATCACATTGGTGATCTGGGCCCTGGCTTCGTGCTCGACACCTGCCACGCCTGGGCGGGCGGAGAACCCCTCGACGAAATCGTTGGCCGGATCAAGGCGGCCACGGGGCGGATCGACCTGGTCCATTGCAACGATTCGCGAGACTCCTTCGATTCCCGCCGTGATCGGCATGCCAACTTGGGGGAGGGGGAGATACCGGCCGACCTGCTCGTTCAGGTGGTGCGGGAAGCCGGAGCTCCGGTGGTGGTGGAGACTCCCGGCGACGCCGCCGAACATCGTCGCGACATCGAGTGGCTCCGAGCTCGCCTTTAGGCCCGCCGAGCCAATCAGGCGTCGGCGACGAACACCGACTTCAGCTCCGAATAGTGGTCGAGAGCCACCATTCCTTGCTCTCGTCCGATGCCCGACTGCTTGACCCCCCCAAAGGGGCCCTCGATGTGCACACTCGATGAGGAGTTGATCGACAGCATGCCGGTTTCAACCCGGCGAGCTACCCGCAGAGCCCGGCCGATGTCGCGGGTCCAGATCGAACCCGAGAGCCCGTAGATCGAGTCGTTGGCGAGTCGGATGGCCTCCTCTTCGGTGTCGAAGGGCACCATCGACACGACAGGCCCAAAGATCTCCTCACGCATGATCGTCATCCCGGGTGACACGTCGACGAAGATCGCCGGGGTCATATAGTTGCCCGTTTTCGCTGGCCGCTCGCCCCCGCACAGCAGGGTGGCGCCCTCAGACTGGCCGGTGGCGATGAATCCGGCCACCCGCTCCCGGTGAGCGGCGGTGATGAGCGGGCCCATCTCGGTGGCTTCCTCGGCCGGGTTACCGACGCGAACCGCCAGCGCCACGGCTCGAAACCTGGCGACGAACTCATCGAAGACCGATCGCTCGATGATCATCCGGCTGCGCGCGCAGCAGTCCTGCCCGGCGTTGTCGTAGGCCGACCAGAGGGACGAGTCGACACAGGCGGCGAGGTCGGCGTCGGCGAAGACGA
>CAYUKI010000070.1:0-4807 GCA_964445235.1 uncultured Acidimicrobiia bacterium
GGACCTAACACGCTTTCTGAGATCTTGTGCATCGGCCAAATCCGGCTGATCGTCACCGACGGGCTCCGACCGCTCGCCTATTCCGATCTGGGAGAGGCGATCCCACCTGCCATCCGCTCCTACGACCTCTGGCGAGATCAAGGCCAATGTTCGATCGAAGGATGCCGCAGCAGATACCGGCTCCAGCCACACCACATCAGGGAACGACGACATGACGGCGACCACGACCCTGAAAATTTGGCGAGTCTCTGCTGGTATCACCATCACGTCGCCATCCACCAGATGGGCATGACCATCGACCCGGCCACCCCCACCCACCGCCGACGACTCCGCAACCCGCACACCCGGCACGGCCCTTAAACATCAGGTCGAAACTTGGGTCTAGTCCGTCGACCACGAACCTAGGTTCGACGATCCACTCGTGGACCGCGGCGTCCGCTTATGTGCGTTTGCCGAACGGCATCACCATTCTGTACTTGGAAGCAAGGCAATGCTTCTGGTACCCCCATCGTGTTGATGCACGCCTCGGGTGAATCCCGGGGCAGTTTCCACCTGCCTCAAATCGCTTCGAGTCTTGGCCATGGACCAACGCGGCCATGGCGAGGCCGACAAGCCTGAGCAATGGTTCTCCCTCTTCGACCACACGGCCGACCTCGGCGCATTTAAGACCGCGGTGGGACTCGACTCGGCCGTCGTCGTAGGCTCCTCCAGCGGCGATTAAGGGGGTGGCTGGAGACCTCATCTCCTTCATCGCTGAACAAAGGGGGCCCATCCCTCAGCACTAACCCCTGAGCCTTCTCGGCCACCTTGCGGCGTTTGATCTCGACCCGGTTGGGGTCACCTCGGATCTGGAGCGACTCTTCCCTCGCCCATTCGGCCCTCCGTTACGCCAGCGTCAGCGGTAGCTCCCGGACCCCCCGGAACACCAGGCTCTCCAATCTCGGCAGTTCCTCGGTCACCAAATGCAGCTCCCGGACCCGTTTCGCCACTGCCCCGATAGCCACCTCGAGCTCAACCAGGGCCAGCGGTTCACCTACGCAGCGATGGATGCCGGCGCCGAACGCGAGGTGTTGGTTGTCCGCCCGCCCGAGGTCAAGGCGATCCGGATCGGGGAACCGTCGTTCGTCGCGATTGGCCGCCCCGAAGAGGAGGCCGACCTTGGTCCCCTGTTCGAGACGGTGTCCGTTCCAGTCGAGGTCCTCCAGTACCCATCGCTCGAACATTTGAAGGGGAGAGTCGAACCTGAGCAACTCGGCTGCCGCCGATCCGGTCAGGCTCGCCTCTCGACGGAGGCGGGCAAATTCGGCCGGGTGACGGGCCAGCGCCAGTAGAGCGTTGCCGATCGCATGGACGGTGGCCTCGTGACCGGCGTTGAGGGTGAGTATGCACGTCGCCACCAAGTCATCGAGGGCGAGCCGGTCCCCGTCCTCTTCCGATGTAATCAGTGACGAGACCAAGTCGTTGCCCGGCCGGTGCCGACGTTGCTCGATAACTTCGCTCAGGTAACCGGTGAACTCGACTACCGCGGCTTCGGCGGCGTTGCCCTCCTCGACGGTGACCTTCTCGTCAAAGACCTTGACAATCAGATGCGACCAGTCGAGAAGGCGATCGTGATCGACGCGAGGTATGGCCATCAACTCGGCGATCAAGGCGATCGGAATGGGGGTGGCGTAGTCGGCGATCACCTCCATGCCGCCCCTGGCCACGGCCTCGTCGAGCAATCGGGAGGCCAGCGCCTCGACCAGCGGCCGGAACTCCTCGGCATGCCTCCGAGTGAAGGCCTTGGCCACCAGTCGTCGGATGCGGGTGTGGCGGGGAGGCTCCAGGTCGATGAACGATCCCCGGATGTATTTGGTCCAGTTGGGCCACTCTTGCGGATACGTGCGCCGGTAGAGCTCGAGGTCGACCTGATCGGTGGAAAGCCGGTGATGGAAGTCCCTCCCCAGCCGGCGGTCCTTGAGCAGGGCGGAAACGTCTTGGTAGCGGCGGAAGAACGTCAGGTTCCAGCGAGCGTCGTGAAAAACATCGGGAAGTTCGTTGTAAGCGGGGTAGGGATCCGCCAAGAAAGCAGGCGAATAGGGGTCAAAGAGCCGCTCCGGCATGTTCGGAATGGTACGGCGCAGGGCGCCCGGGGCTTGGCCGGAGCGACATCGAAAGGGGGCGGTTGCCTAAAGCCGAGCCCGGCCGCTGCCGATTACTAGTCCGTGCAGTACGTGCGGGCCTGGTTTGGGACGTCCATTCGACGTCGGATCCTTTCGGCGGCCGCCCTGGTGGCGCTCAGCGGCCTGGGTTCCTCGGCGCTCGCGCAGGGTGTCAACTCGATCAATCCCCGGCTCGACTGCACGTGGCTCAACGCCGACGGCTGGTGGATCTCGGTATGGCGCTACAAGAACCCGGGGCCTCAGGTCACGATCCCGGTCGGAGGGGTTCCCCCCAATGACAACTACTTCGTAGGGTCTATTCCCATCGGCCAAGATCAGGGCCAGTTCACCACCTTCCTGGCCAACCAGACCCCCCAGAGCACCGAGTTCTTCACGGTGACCATGCCGCCGACGGTGAACTCGATCACCTGGAAGCTGTCCGGCAACTCGGTATCGGCGACCAAGCCGGCGGCAGGGGCCAGCACCTGCTCCTCCCAGCCGGTCCCCATCACAGGTTCTGTTCCTCTCTGGATCGGATATGGGCTGTCCGCCGCGGTCATGGGTTTCCTCGTCTACAGGCGACGCCGCTACCTACCGGCACGCGGAGGCCGCTGATGTATGGCGGCGTCGCCGGCATCGCCGTGGGTACGGGGTTGGCCGGTCTGCCGCTCGTACTCCCCCTCACCGGCCTTCGGTTCGGAATGTTCCTGGTAACCGGCCTGGCCTTGATGGTCACGGGCATGCTGCTGGTCCGCAGCGCCTGGCGCCGGTCCCAGCCAGTGGCGTGAAGTGATCCGCCAGTTCATAGGAGCTGTTGCGCTCCTTCTGATCGCCGTCGGTATCGCCTACTTCGCCTTGACCATGGGCCTCGGTTGGGGCTTGGCGAGCCGGCAAGGAGCATCCACACCACCTCGCCCACGGCGCCGTTATCACCTCTACGTTCTCATCCCCTGCCTCAACGAATCGCTGGTGATAGGGGCCACCGTCAGAAGCATCCTCGAGCAAACCGATGGCCGGGTGGTGGTCATCGACGACGGCTCCGATGACGACACCGGCAAACGAGCCCGTGCCGGCGGAAGGGGTCGGGTGATGTTGGTCAGACGGAACCTGCCCGACGCCCGACTCGGCAAGGGTGCGGCACTCAACGCCGGCTACCACCGGGTGGTCGAGCACGCCGCCCGGCACGGATTCGATTCTGACTCGGTTCTCATCTGTGTCATGGATGCCGACGGCCGGCTTTCCCACGGCGGCGTGCGCCAGGTGATGCCGCTGTTCGATGATCCCGCCGTCGGCGGCGTGCAGATCCCGGTGCGAATTCGCAATCGTCACCGGCTTATCACAGTCCTCCAGGACCTCGAATTCTGGACATTGTCGGCGGTCTCCCAGCTGGGGAGGATGCGCACCCAAACGGTGAGCCTCGGCGGCAACGGCCAGTTCACCCGCCTGTCGGCACTGGTCGCTCTGGGGCGCGACCCCTGGTCCCACTCCCTCACCGAGGACCTCGACCTGGCCCTCAGCCTGTTGGCGGCCGGTTGGAATCTCACCAGCACCCCCCATGCCTACGTCGACCAACAAGGGGTGACGTCGTGGCGGCGACTGGTCCGTCAGCGAATCCGGTGGTACCAGGGGACCATCACCTGTTCGGCGCGACTCGGCGAGCTGTGGCGCACCCCTCGTCTCAGCAATCCGGCGGTCTTGGAGGTCACCCTCTATCTGCTGGTGCCGACCCTGTTGGTGCTGCCATGGTCGGTGGTATTCCACCTGGTGTTGTTCGACATGGTCGCCCACCTTCGGTACCCCCCCCCATTCACGCTGTTCGGAAGTCCGATGGCCGGCCGCATCACACTCTTGGTCGTGTGGTACCTGGTGTCGTTCGCTCCCAACATCGTCACCGGCTTCATGTATGCGCGACGGGACAGAGAACTGGGGCTGGGCCGCTCCTTGCTGTTCAGCCACCTCCTCATCCCGTACAACTACGTCGCCTATCTCGCCACCTGGGTGGCGTTGGGGCGAATCCTCACCGGGCGCCGCGGCTGGTCGAAGACCGAACGCATCGCCGAACCGGTGGAGAGGTTGGCAGCGTGACCCGCCACCGGGGCTTCCTCATAGCCGCCCGGGTGCTCCTGGCCCTGGCCGGGGTGGTGGCCGGTTTCTGGCTGCTGGTCGATCCCATCCGCAGCCTGGAGGGGCAAGCGGCCGCCTTCCTGGCCGGAGAGGTCCTCGGGGCTCCGCTGACTCCCTTCGGTTCGGATCTGTTGATCGCCCCGCGCACCGGGCCCGTGTTCTTTGGCGTCGTCACGCAGTCGTGTTCGAGCGCACCGCTGCTGGGAGGCCTGGCACTGGTGGCCGGCTTGGCCCTCCCCAAACGGCTCCATCGTCGGTACTCCGCCTTTCTGGTCGCCGCCTTGGTGGTACTAGCCCTCAATGTGGCCCGCCTCGGGTTCGCCGCCTGGGTGGGCGCAACCTGGGGTATGGAAAAGATGGCGACTTTCCACGATCTGGCCGGCACCCCGATGACCCTGATCGGGTCGGCTCTGGGCGTGATCGTCTTGTGGCGCTTGGCCGTGGGACGGCTTCCCCAAGCTGCCGCGACCTAGCCAACCCAACCCCCCCCCCCCCCCACCTTTTGGCGCGCGCCAGATCGGGCTTGGCACACCCTCGTGATC
>CAYUKI010000070.1:4817-9257 GCA_964445235.1 uncultured Acidimicrobiia bacterium
CGGGGTTCCCCTCGGTCCCCCCCCCTAGCACCCCCCACCCCCCCCCCCCCCCCCCCCTTTTGGCGCGCCAAGTACGACCTATAGGTCGTACTTGGCGCGCCAGATCGGGCTTGGCACACCCTCGTGATCGGCGCGTCAGATCGGGTGTGGTACACCCGGGGGTCAACCTCGCAGGCGTCGCATGGCTCCCTCGGCGCGGATCTCTGTGAACGATTGGCGGGCGCTCATCAGCATCTCGTCGCGCCTTTCTCCGGCCGGCAAACTCTCGGCAATCATTTCCCGTAGCCGACCCTCGTCCCAACGCAGCCCGGCGGCGACGGCAACCTCGATTCCGTGCTCCCAGACCTTGATCGCCCGGTCGTTATGCCCAGCGAGTCGCAACTGCCATCCGCGGAACAGCGCGGCCCGCGGACGGGCGAACGGAAGGATCCTGGCGAAGAGGCGAAGGCGACGCACAGCGCGGCGCACCAGTCGCGCCAGTTCGGCGTCCGGCGCGACCCGGCTGCGCCGGTGTTCCTCCCACAGCGTGAGCAACGTGTCGAGAGAGGCGGTATAGGCGACGAGCTGGGGAAAGATAGGTGTGGTGCCAATGGCGTCGAGCGCCCTCTCCGCCTGGGATCGTCCGCGGCGCTGCTCCCGCGCCCGCAGAAGAGCGACCGCCCGGGCTCCGTGGAGAAGGGGGATCGTGGCCGCGTCTGCTACCTCGAGATGTTCGACCGCCGCCATCGACCATTCGTCCGCCTCATGGTGACGGCCCAACTCCCGCAGCACCGGCGGCGCCAACCCGAGCGCCCAAGCCAGATGCTCGTTGTTGCCCCGTTCCCCGGCCGAGGTTCGCAGGTCTAGGAGGTCGGCCATTGCCAGGTCGAGCGGTGCCGCCATCGTTCGGGCCTGCGCACGTAGTGAAAGCCCGAGGTTGAGCGTGTAGTGGTCACGCCGCCGCCGGCAGCTTTCGATTCCGGCGTCCAACGCCGCAAACGCCTCATCCCAACGGTTGAAGCACAAGAGGTAGGACCCACGAGAGTTGGCGGCGGCCACCGCGTGACCGGGCAGTTCCCGACCGGTACGCCCACCCTCCCGGGCCATTCTCTCCGCTTCGTTCTCCGCTCGCTCGGCGGCGTCGTTATAGCGGGCGGCCAGACGCGGCAACCGAACGACCCGGGCAAGGTAGCTCAGGCTCGAATAGGCGAGACCGGCAGCAGAAGGACGTCCAGCCCGCTCGGCAAGGTTGATCGAGACGAGGTTGTGGAGAACGAATCCCACGGAGTCCACCATGAAGTAGTCGAGTTCGCCGAGCAGCGAACACACCCGCGCCGCCTGACCCAGCCGGGGTCCTTGTCGGGGACGGCGGTCCCTTGGTACCAGCAAGTGAAAAGCCTGCAACAACACCTCCCAAAGAATCGCCAGCAGACGCAGGTATTTTTGGCGCGGAATCAGAACACCGAGCAAGCCAAGAGCGGTGCCGTAGTGATGGCTGGCCGCGGTCAGGTCACCGATATCGACCGATGCCACCCCGATCTGCCCGTGCCAATGAGCCTGGCGGGCTCGCTCCTCGGGGTCGGGAGGGGCTCCCGCCAATTCGAGGGCCCTCCGAAACAAACTTACGGCCTCACGACCTGCACCACGGTCGAGGGCTTCGGCGCCGGCGATTTCCAGACAGCTGATGGCTCGACCGATCTCCCCGGCCGCCTCCCAGTGATGTGCCAGCACCGACTGAGACGGCTCCGGCTCCCCGGCGAGTCGGCTGGCCAGTAGCGCATGGGCCTGGCCGCGCGTCTCGAAAGACACCATCTCGTAGACGCTTTCCCGGATGAGCGCGTGTCGGAATGCGTAGCGACCCCCTTCCTCGACCAACAGACCAGCTCTCACCAGAGACTTGAGGTCGGATTCGACGGCTTCCCCCCCAAGGTCGCGCCGTAACGTGGCCAGCAGGTCGGAGGTGAACGTCTGACCGATCACACTGGCCGCTTTGAGAGTGAGGGTCTGCGACAGCTCGAGCCGGTCGAGCCTGGCTGCCACCAGCCCATCCACCGTCTCGGGAACTTGGAGACGAGCACTGGAGTCGAACCCGCGACCGCCGCCCTCCTCGCCGATGACCCCTTGGTCGCGCAGGGCGTATCCAAGCTCTTCGGAGAAGAGAGGATGGCCCCCCCCCTTTTCGATGATGATTCGCTCGGCTGCCTCCGGAAGCCGTTCCACTCCGAGCCGGCGACAGACCATCGCCAGGGCCTCGGCCGGCTGCAGCGGCCCCAACTCCAAACGCAAATACGTGGTCTGCCATTCCGGGGCAAGGGGGTCTGACGCGTCGGGTCGAGCCAACGCCAACATGACGCTGCTCACCTTGCGGACTACCAGCTGGGCCAGATCCACGCTCGCCGAATCCAACCATTGCGCGTCGTCGAAGGCGATGAGCATCGGCGCGCCCAGGCCATCGAGCAGTGCCACCACGAGATCACCCAGGGCATCGCGTCGTACCGCGCCTCTCATCGGCGCCGTCAGCTCGGTGTCCGCCAGACCGAGCTCCAAGACGGGGTCGAGAAGCGGTAGCAGCTCGGCGACTCCCGGAGAGTGGGCGAGTTGGGCGGTGGCTTTTCGTCGACGAGCTTCGGGAGACGTCGTCGCGGCCAAATCGAGGGCGGCGAGGAGCACGCTTCGCCAACCCAAGTAGGGAACCGACCTGCCGACCGCGTCACCCCGACTCACGAGTGGCCTCACGCCGAACCCTTTCGCCGAGGCGATCAGCTCTCGCATGATCATCGACTTGCCGATCCCGGGCTCGCCGGTGATTTCAACAACGGAGTTCCCACCGGCATGAACCATGGCCCCGAGAAGCCCGTTCAATTCGCGCATCTCGTCCTGACGTCCGATGAGCTCACCCGCCGAATGCGCGGTGTCGGCGTTGATCATCTCCAGCCACAGGGGCTTGGCGACTTCCAGGCGGGTGCCATCCTTGGCCAAGACGGGACCCAGAGCCGAGAAACGGATTCGTCCGGAGCTCGCTCGGACGGTGCGATCGTCACAGAGGATCTCGTTTCGCGCCGACATCATCAGCGTGGCGGCACGGTTCATCACCGGACCGATGGCGGTGTATTGGCGGAAATGGTCAGACCCGTACGCACCGCAGAAGGCACGCCCGCTGGCTAGCCCGACTCCGAACTCCTGCCGGGTAGCTCGAAAACCCTCGGCGAGGCGCATGGCCGTCTCAACCGCGCGTAGCGGGTCGTCCTCGTGGGCAAGGGGCGGGAGCCCGAAGCAGCCGATCAAAGTGGCGCCCTTGTCGTCGACCAGCACCTTGTCGAGGCTTCCCTCCATTCCGTCCATGACGGTTTGAAAGGTCTGTACCGAACGGTGGATCGCCGCCGGGTCGAGGGCCCGGTTGCTCCCCGGCTCGATGAGGTTGACGAAGAGCGCGTTCACGTTGCGGAACTCACCCCACCACTCCGGTTGGCCGCTGGCCGTCCGTTCGACCACCGCCCGCGGCACATATGCCCAAGCACTCGTGATGAGGGCCTCCTCGAGCGGGCTCGAAGGGCGGTTGCTGAAGGGGGGTGGAGCAGGGACTTGCTCAGCAACGATCGTCTCGCCGCGCCGGACTCCCGCGCCAGGTTCGGCCAACAGCGACCAGGCGTTGGCGTCGACGACAACCTCGCCGGGGAGAGCGACGCCCGCCGCGTGTTGGAGTCGAACCGCCGGTTCGCCGGCCACCACAAAGGACCATCTCCCGTTGTGTCCCCCCACCTCCAAGAAGGCCCCCTCGCCGGCTGCCACCGCAATCCTGAGGGAGAGTTGGCGTTGTCGGAGCTCGGGGAGCCGTCGGGCCAGGGATTGCAGGTCCAGACCACACCGCACCGCCCGTAGCGCCTGCATCGGCAGCGACTCGTCGTCGCTCGACTCCCAAACTGCGGTCAGAGCATCGCCCGAGAAGCTCACCACCTCCCCCCCCGCCAAGGCAATGGGGTCGATCAAAGCCGCCAAAAGCCGGTCGAGGATCGAGGTGAGGCGCTCTGGTCCCACGGCCCCCTCCCGGGCCAGATCCTCGGCCAGCTTGGTTGACCCGGACACATCGGCAAAAAGCAGCGCCATCGCCGCCGGGTGCACGGTCAGATCATGGGGAGGGGAGCCGCGCCTTGCCAGCCGCCGCTGTAGAGGTCTCGGAATGAAGCTGGCCAACTCGTACACGACGACGCCTCGCCAGCGTCGGAACACCACCCGGGGCGAGGCGGCCCTCCTCTCTCGCTGCCAAGATAGCCCGGTGGATGCCGCCGAGCTCGGTGAGGCAGTTTGGGATCGATTGGGAAAGCTGCCGGGCCTGTTGGGTGCCGAGCTGATCGGACCCCTCGAGCAGTTGCTCTCGGCCCACGGTTTCACTCACGCCGGAGCGCTTCGCCACCCTCTCGGTCATCCACTGGTCGAGCTACCGGGTTGGGTGGACGAGGCCAC
>CAYUKI010000071.1:0-9189 GCA_964445235.1 uncultured Acidimicrobiia bacterium
CTTCAACCTCCTCGGCGCCCTCACCGCCCTGGAAAACGTCGAATTCGCTCTCAACCTCGGCGGTGTGACCGGCCGACGTGCTCGTGAACGGGCCGAAGAGCTCCTCACCCGACTTGGCCTCGCCGAACGGCTCTCCTTCCGCCCAGACCAGCTCTCCGGGGGCGAAAAACAACGGGTCGCCATTGCCCGCGCCCTCGCCAACCAACCGCCCGTCATCCTCGCCGACGAACCCACCGCCAACCTCGATTCGAAGATAGGCCACGAGATCGCTCGCCTTCTCCGCCGCATCGCCACCGAAGACAAACGTGCGGTGGTGATGGTCTCTCACGACATCCGCCTAAAAGACGTAGCCGACCGGATTCTCTGGCTAGAAGACGGGGCTTTCCGCGAACTCCACAACATGGCCACCGATCCGATATGCGGGATGTCCGTCGACCCCCAAAGCGCACCCCACTTGCAGATCGACGGGGAGATCGTGTACTTCTGTTCAACCGCATGTCGTGACGAGTACGCCACGGCGGAAAGCGACGGACGTCACACCGCCCCGCTGATGCATACGGAGGATGGATCAGGTGACCGCTGATCCCGCCCTCGACCTCGCCGTCGCGTACCTGCGAGGTTCCCCCGGTAAACCCACCCGGGTTTGGTGCAGTCTCGATTCCTTGGCCAGGGGTTGGTTGCTATCGCCACCAGATCGCCAAGGTCGCGCTACCGAGGTTTGGGCTGAATCGGATGGCCGGTCGGGCTACGCCGGCCACGAGCAGGGTGACCGCGTTGGGCCGAAGTCAGCCTTCGTCGCGGGACATGAAGAGAATCGTGTCACCATCTGGAGACCAGATCGGGAATGTGTCGAACACCTCGTCATTTGTGAGTTGGACAACGTTGCCACCGTTGGCGTCCATCACGAAGACGTCCAAACCGTTGCCACGATCCGCGACAAAGACAAGCCGAGAGCCGTCGGGCGACCACTTCGGCACGTAGCCCTCGCCCAGATCCGAGACGACGCCGCTGGTCGTGTCGAGAACGCCGATGCGGGTCACGTCTCCCCGGATCTCGAAGGCAATGCGTTGCCCGTCGGGTGACCAGGCGGGATAGCCGACGCTCTCGTCGAGCAACAGCGTCGGATCAGACCCGTCAACTCCGACCATCCACAGCTGGCCACTCTCACCAAAGCCACGGACGTCCTCGTGTCCCCACACGAACGCGATCCGGGTCCTGTCCGGCGACCATGTCGGCGAATGCTCGTACCCCTCGAAGTCGGTCAACTGGACCAGGTCGGTGCCATCGGCGTTCACCCGATAGAGGTCACTCTCGGCGGGGCCGCCCCGCATGAACGCGAGGGATGAGCCATCGGGCGACCACGCCGGCATCGCGTCGAAGGCGAAATCGTGGGTTAGCCGACGCTTCAGAGTGCCATCGGTTGCCAGGACGTAGATCTCCGAGTTCAGGTCCCGTCCGTCCATGGCAACCGCCAGGCTCGACCCGTCGGGTGACCACGACGAGGGGCCCGCACCTACCGGCCAACCCGATATCTGGGACCGTCCCGTCCCGTCGGGCCGGATGGTGTGCACCCCGAAGGTCGGCGACTGGCACGTCGAGGCGCCCTTTTCGGCAGGCTCGTCAAGCAGGTAATGCCGCAGCAGTGCGGGCCCCGACACCTGCTGGTGACCACCTTCCTCGACGTCAGAGGTGTCATGGGTAAGCACTAGGAGAAGGCCGAGGTCGTCGACGATGAAGAGATCCTGCCCGCCGAACCCCGAGGCGTTCCAGACCTCGTGACCACCGACGTCGTACCGCCACCAGAGATAGCCGTACCCTTGACCCACGGGTTGGAACCGTAAGCACCCGAGGTCCCACCTCTCAGCCAGCGACTCCTTGAGCCACGCGCTCGGGACCAGCTGCCGGTCCTGCCATTCTCCGTCCTGCAACACCAACTGCCCCAGCCGGGCCACCTCGCGGGGAGTGAGGAACAGTGAGTGCCCACCCGAGAAGTATCCGCCAGTCTCGACCCACCACTTCTCCACGTCGATCCCCAACGGACCGAACAGCCGCTCTGCGGCAAAGGTGCACAGCGATTGGCCGGTCGCTTCGGTGACGGCCGCCGCCAGCACCTGGGTGAGCCCGGTGCTGTAGGCGAACTCCGATCCCGGCGGGGTGACGCTCGGTCGCTCGAGCACGGCCCGCACGAACGACGGCTCGCCGGGCTCGTCGCTGGGCTCCCACTCGTAGTGGGCCTCGTCTTGCTCGGACAGTTCCAGCCCACCCGACATCGTGAGCAGATTTTCCACGGTGAGGTCGCCGTGCTCACCGACCAGTTCAGAGGGAAGGAACTCCCCGATCGTCGAGTCGAGTTCGAGCGTGCCGTCGTCGATGGCGAGCCCGGTCAGCAAGGAAAGGATCGACTTCGACAACGAATGCACGTTGTTGGCCTGGGACGCGTCGCTGCCGTTGAAGTACCGCTCGAACACCAGCTTGCCATCACGCACCACCAGCAGGCTGGCGATGTCGCCCGATAACGCCGCATTGGCGGCCGCCTCCTCCAAGACCGCCTCGTCGCCGGGAGTGGCCGTTTCCCACTCGACCGGGTCCGGATCGGTGTAGGTGTCGTTGATGGCGAAGAAGGCATGCTCGGGATCGGGCGTAAACGACTCGCACTCCTCCCCGTACTCCGCTGAAACCGTGGTGGTGGACGTGGTCGAAGCAGTGGAGATGGTTGTCGAGGAGGTGGTGCATGCCGCGGCCACCAGCGCCACGGCACCAAAAAGGGCGCACGTCCTCCTACGTCCGTCGCGGCGGAGGAGGGAACCCGATACTCGGTTCAACGGGCGACGTCCGCCGGTTGAGTGGGCGACCCGGTGGCGGCGTCCAAGAAGGCCATGAAAACGACGACCGCCGCGAGCACCCCGAGGGCTGCGAGGAGCGGGAACCAGGGCACGGTGATCAGTAGGACGGCCGGAAGCACTCCGACCCCGATCATCACGCTCCCCCCCGCTCGCTGGCGCCTTCGGATGGCCATCCCGCCAAACACCACAGCAGCAGCGACGACTGTCGCCACCGAGGCCCCGATCTTGCCGTAACGAGGTCCGTCGTCGATCCAACTACCGAACAGGTTGCCGACCGCGGCCACCGCGATCGCGGTGCTGATGAGACCGGCGGCCAAGCGCCACCAACCTTGCTTGAGAGTGTCCATGGTCATCTCCGTTCTTTCGGAGAGCGCAGTCCTCGCCAAATCCCAAACGATCTGACCCCATAACGTCATGGAGTGCATGCCCCCGCCTTCATCCCGGAACCGATCCCGCACCAGTTGGACCATCGGCTCGCCGTACTCGCGACGGTGCGCCTTTGGAAGAACCACAATGAGCGATCGGTACACACTCTCGTGGACGTTCATGTCACGCTCCCTCGAGTCCCGGCTCACGCCTCCGCTTGCTCTGCTTGGCGAGGGAAGTGCGCACCAACCGTTTCAACCGCTCGGTCTCGGCGGTCAGCACCCTGATCCCGAACCCGGTGGTCCGGTAGTAGCGGCGCCGCTCGTCGTCGATGGCGGGGTCCGGTCGCTCGTCGGTCTCCTCGATGAGGCCTGCGCTCAACATACGTTTGATCGCCCCATACACCGTGCCTGGACCCATGGTGACCTCGCCGTCGGTCATCCGCTCGACCTCGCGCATCACCGCATAGCCGTGCTTCTCACCGTCGGCCAACGCCACCAGGATGTGCAAGTGGGCCACCGGCAGAGGCGACAGCTCTTGAGAGTCGACCTTTGCTCCTGCCATAGAGGGCGATCTCCTTCCGAGAGACAACGGTGGCCACGAATATATCGCCCGTAGATATATCCGTCGGCGATATAAATGTCAAGGGAAGAAATGACACCTCGGATGCCTTAGTTGACTAAAGGGCAGATATCTTCCTATAATACCACCCCATGAGACGGAAGCAGGGTGCATTGCTGCCAATCGAAGAGGCGATCCTCGCCGCCGGGTTGGACTTGCGTCGAAAGGGCAGCGGCGAGTTTCACGGCTTCGCCATCGCTAAACGCATCAAGGAGGTCGGGGACGCCCATCAGTTAACGGCCCACGGGACCCTGTACAAGGCGCTGGGACGGCTCGAAGCCGCCGGGCTCTTGGAATCGCGATGGGAGGAGGCCGAAATGGCTCTCGCCGAGGCCCGACCCCGGCGGCGTCAATATCGGGTGACTGGGCTCGGAGAACGCACCCTGGCGACGTTCGTGTCGGAGAAACGGCATCCGGTCGGGCGACCTCGAACGCGGCTGGCATCGCCGTGAACCACACGCGCCGTCCCGCCGAGACGGTCGTCCGCCGATGGACGCAGCTCTACACGATCGGCCTCGGGGGTGCACGATACGACCGACGGGCCGAGATCGATTCCGACCTTTGGGAACACAGAAACCATGCCGTATCCGAGGGCGAAGGATCAATGGCGACGTCCGTCTCGATCCTCGGGCGATGGGTGGCGGGGATACCGTCGGACTTGAGCTGGCGAGTCTCCCATCTCCTTCGCCGCGGCCAAACCACAAAGGAGCCGATGATGACGAACGCGAAAGGCAGGTATTGGTGGCAAGGGCTGGCGGCTCTAACCGCTGCCGCCACCATTTCCTTCGGAGTCCGGCTGTTGCTCACCGACGAGGTAGAAGCCGGAGTCACTGCCGGGAAGATCGGCGGTCTCACACTGTTGGTAGGGGCGGGCCTCCTGACCCTGATCGGACTTGCTTACTACCGAAACACGCCGAAACGGGGAGCGGTCATGGTCATGATCGGCGTCCTACCACTGGCGCTGCTCGGCGGGTTAGGACTTGGGAACATCGTTGGACTGATCATGTCGTTGTTTGGTGGCGAGGGTTGGTGGTGGCTACCGATAGGGATCGCCAGTGCAGTGGCAACCGCCGCCGGCCTCGGCGCCTTCAGTGCGTGGTGGCATGCCACCCCCTCTGTGGCTAATTCCAAACGGCCGGTCTTGCTTCTCCCAGCCTCCGTTCTGGTGGCCGGTCTGCTGGCGGCAAGCCTCGGCACGGGTATGGGAATCCCCCCCCTCGGGGGCGCCGGAGCCGTCGTCGCCCTCGTCGGAGTAGGCATCTGGCGACACCGCATCAAGTCCGCAACCTGAGAGAAACGAGCCCAGGATGGTTGGTCACCCTAGTGGTGGGTGTCAGCAACTAGCGCCTAACGAACGGCACTTTGGAGTGCGGGCTCCGGGAAGGCTGAATCAAGCCTCGCGATGAGTTTTGAGCCCTGGCAGGAACTCAAGCGGCTCGCGACCGAGCTTGGTGCCACGGTGGGCGAGACGGGCGCCCTGGCTGTGCGGCGTTTTCGTCAGGATCGGATCGGTGACGAGCTAGTGGCTTCGCTCACTCCCGACGAGGTCGGGTGGCTTGATGCTGACCTCGGGTGATGTCGTCGATCTCGACCTCGGAGAAACCGCCGGGCGAGAAGCCGGCCTTCCGCATCCAGCTGTGGTGGCGACAGCCCAGCGCATCCTCGACGCAGGACCGAACGTGGTCCAGGTCGTGCCCCTGACCACCACGATCCGAGGGTTTGGGTCCGAGGTTCGTCTCGAGCCCGACAGTGCCAACGGGTTGGATCACCCCTCCGCTGCCCAGTGCCAACACGTACGTGCCGTCTCGATCGGTCGGGTAGACCGAACGCGAGGCAATGTCGGCGTCGTCGTAATCACTCAGATCCGGGACGTCATTGGACTGAACCTCGACATCCCTTCGTAGTCGCCGGTCGCCGCGATCAACCATCGGGCGCCACTCGCACTTTCAGAAGGGTTCACTGGACCAAGCTGTTGAATCCGACGATCGGGGTCTTCTACATCGGCTCTTCGCTCGTGCTTGACCCAGAGCCTCCGGAGAACCGGACGGGGTCAACGCTCCACAAACAGGGAGGATGATGCGATGGCGAACCACCGGTAGCGTTACTGTCGACAACATCAGCGAGAAGGACATCCAAATGGCAAGGGTGAGTACCTACCTCAATTTCATGGGCAGCACCGAGCAGGCGTTCGACTTCTATCGCAGCGTCTTTGGTGGCGAGTTCACCAGCTTCCAGCGAATGAGCGAGGTGCCCCAGCCATCGCTCCCGGAGCACGAGCAGAAGATGATCATGCACGTGGAGCTCCCGACCCTCGGCGACCACGTGCTGATGGGGACCGACTCCCTGGAGTCAATGGGTCACAGTCTGGTCTTCGGAAACAACGCTTCGATCAACCTCGAACCCGACACCCGGGAGGAGACCGATCGGTTGTTCGCCGGGTTGTCGGAGGGCGGCAAGGTAACGACCCCCCTGACGGAGATGTTCTGGGGCGGATATTTCGGTTCGCTGACCGACCGGTTCGGAGTGCAGTGGATGTTCAACTGCACCTCGTAGACCGACCCATCACGTCGGTTCGCATGGCCGAGCGTCAGTCGTATGGCGTGAATCCTGAGCGAGTCGGGATGCGGCGATGACCGACGTCACCCCGTGCCTGTGGTTCGACGGCACCGCCGACGAGGCCGTCGACCACTACCTCTCGGTTTTCCCCAACTCGCGGCGGCTCACCGCCAGCGAGTACGGCCCCGACTCCCACGGCGGGGAGGGCACCACCCTCACCGTGAGCTTCGAGCTCGACGGGCGACCGTTCATGGCGCTCAACGGCGGGCCCGAGTTCCCGTTCACGCCCGCCATCTCTTTCGTCGTCAATTGCAGGACTCAAGACGAGGTCGACCACTACTGGGACCGGCTCCTCGAGGGCGGGACACCGTCGCAGTGCGGTTGGCTTACCGACCGATTCGGGGTGTCGTGGCAGATCGTGCCCAACCGGCTGGGCGAACTGATGAGCGACCCCGACCCCGAACGGGCCAACAGGGTGCTGCAAGCCATGCTGAAGATGATCAAGCTCGACATTGGCGAATTGGAAGCTGTGGCAGCCGGAACCTGAGCGAAGCCGAGCGCGGCAGTGGCGTTTTTGTTTGGTGCCCTACGGGGTTGACGTGCGAAACTGACCGTCGTATAGTGAACCGTATGGTTCAGTATCAGGTCCTCGATCGAACCTTTTCGGCGCTGGCCGATCCCACCCGGCGGGAGATTCTCGACCGCCTGGGACGCGGGCCGGCATCGATAAGCGAGTTGGCGAAGCCGTTCGGCATGTCGTTGACCGGGCTCAAGAAGCACGTCCAGATTCTCGAGGAGGCGAATCTGGTCACCACCGAGAAGATCGGGCGAACTCGCGAATGCCGTCTCGGCTCAGAGCAACTGGAGGACGCCGTGAGTTGGATCGAGATGTACCGGCGCCATTGGGAACGCCGGCTCGACGGAATCGAGGCCTACCTCGAAATCAAGAAGGGAGAACAGAAATGACTTACGAACTCAGGGTGGAGCGCCTGATCGCAGCGACACCAGAAGAGGTGTTCGAGGCGTACACCAACCCCGAGGCAATGAAGATCTGGTTCCAGCTACTGGGTGAGCCAATGATCGTCGAGAACGAGGTCGACCTGCGGGTCGGGGGAAAGTGGGTGAGCGCATGGGGGTTTACGCCTGATCAGCTGTTCCGTGAGACCAATGTGTTCGAGGTCGTCGATCGGCCGCACCGTCTCGTCTCGAAGTCCACGGGGAGCACGCCTGACGGGCTGACGCTGGACACCGACGTCGAGGTCACCTTTCAGGAACAGGACGGCAAGACGCTGATGACAGTCGTTCAGCGAGGCTTCCCCGATGAAGACATGAGGGACTTCTTCGCAACCCAGGCCTGGATTGGCGCCTTCGACCGGCTCGAGGCGTACTTCGCAACGAGGAGCGTGAGCTCACCACCTGTATGAAGGGGGCCTGCAGTCTCAGGCGGTGGTCGAGCTTCGTTCAAGACGAGTTCCTCGATCAGACGGGTTTCAACCCGGGCCGGCATCCGTCTTATTGATGGCGAGGACTCCGAGCAGGGTGGCGAGCGCAAGGAACAGCACCGCACTGGAGTTGAGTCCGGTTCTGACGGCGTTCGCAGCGAATATGTTCACTCGGATATAATGAACTGGCGATTCTCCTGGCACTCCAGGCCGCAGAGACCTCTCGATCCGCCGGTGAGCCGGCCTTGCCCGAAACCCTTGATGCGCTCCATCGGGCTGTTCAGGCATCAAGAATCGTCGGGCGGATACCGGGAAGCTGGTTCGTCGAGTACAGCCCCAACGGTGAGCTGATGGCAGTCGCCTCCGGAAGCGACGCCGCCATCTGGAACGTGGCCAAAGAGGAGATGATCCTCCTTCCGTCGCCAGGGGGCCAGGCCGGCGGTGCAGCCTTCTCCGCGGACGGGTCTTTGCTGGCCGTTGGTTACACCGGGGGTGAAGCCGCCCTTGTGCTTTGGGATGTTGCTACCGGCGAGCGGTTGTCTCAGATGCAAGGGCCAATGTGGTACTTTCCGATCCGGGTGGCCTTCAGCCCCGACGGGAGCCTGGTCGCAGGGGCAAGCGGCGACGGCTTACCTGCCTTCGTATGGAACGTCGCCGATGGCAGCGAGCGTTACCAGATCGGAACCGACGCCACCAACGCCACCGACGTCGCCTTTGCCCCTGATGGGTCGACATTGGCGCTGGCAGACTACGAGCGGGGGGTAACCCTCCATGACCCGGAGACGGGGGCCGAAACCGACTTCATCGAAGATACAGACTTCGATCCCATGGGAATAGCCTTCGACCCGTCGGGTCGTCGGCTTGCGGTTATCCAACAACCTGGGCAAGAAGCCAGAATCTTCGACGTGGAGACGCGGGAATTAATCGTCTCCATTTCCATCCAGTCCCCTGCAGCCCACGCCTGGAGCCCCGACGGGCGCATGCTGGCCCTGGTTAGCGTCGCTGGGAATCCTGCCCTGTACGACACCGAGACCGGGAACGAGGTAATGGTTCTTCCCGGCCCATCCAGCAAGTGGTTGGCCTTTAGCCCGGATGGGCGCCAACTGGCCTCCGCCAGGAATGATGAGGGCGATACGCTGGTATGGGATGTCACTCCCGCCGGGAATCGGGAGGTCGGAACACTTCATTTGCCCGACCGCTCCCCCGATGTGGCAATGTTCGGCACCGGGGTCGATGAGATCTTGGTCGCCAGGGATGTATGCCCACCACTATGTCCAGCCACATTTGGTGGAACGCACCTGAGTCGAGGCCCGGTTGCTCTCATCGACGCATCCGGCCAACAGATCGCTGAGGGACCCGGT
>CAYUKI010000072.1:0-2987 GCA_964445235.1 uncultured Acidimicrobiia bacterium
TCAACCTCTCCTACGGCACCAACAGCACCCAAGCAGCCACCGTCGACCCCCTCGCTTATGCCGCCGAACAGGCCTGGAAGAAGGGCATCGTGGTGGTCGCCGCCGCCGGCAATAGCGGCTACCAGAAAGGCAGCGCCGCTCCCGGGCTCGCCAACCCCGCCTACAACGACTACGTAATCGGGGTAGGGGGCTACGACACCATGGGTACCGCGAGCTATAACGACGACAACGTCGGTGCTTACTCCGCCGGTTCCGAGCGCTGTGGCACAGCCTGCAAGAAGCCGAACTTCGTGGCGGTGGGCTCCCACCTCCAAGGTCTGCGGGTCCCGAACTCCTACATCGCCGTCAACCACCCAGAAGGGCTGCTCGGCGACCGCTACTTCAGGGGCAGCGGCACCTCCCAAGCCGCCGCCATCACCTCCGGCACCATTGCGTTGATCCTTCAGAAGCACCCCACCCTCACCCCCGACCGAGTGAAGCGCTTCATAACCGACTACGCCAGGAAGGTGCCGGCCTACGACAGCCACGTACAGGGCGCCGGCGAGATCAACCTTGGTCTCATGATCTCCAAGCCTCCTTCGAACACCATCCAGAGCTTCACCAACGGCACCGGCATCGGGTCGCTGGAGGCGGCTCGTGGGTCGGACCACCTGACCGACGACGGCGTCCTGCTCAGCGGCGAGCAAGACATCTTCGGAGCCGCCTACAACGCGGCGGCGATGGCCGTCGCTATGGCGGCCGAAAACAGCTGGTCGGGTGGAACCTGGAACGGCAACACCTGGTCCGGAAACACTTGGTCGGGAAACTCCTGGTCGGGCAATACCTGGTCGGGCAACTCCTGGTCCGGCAACTCTTGGTCCGGCAACACGTGGTCAGGTAACACCTGGTCGGGTAACACCTGGTCGGGTAACACCTGGTCGGGTAACTCTTGGTCGGGCAACACGTGGTCGGGCAACACGTGGTCAGCCGACGTTTGGGGCTGATCGCCCCCTCCACAACGGCCTTGGCTACCGGGGCCGCGTGCAAACAAGCCAGTGGAGGTGCGGGGAGTTGAACCCCGGTCCGTTGAGCCCTCGGCGCCGGCATCTCCGAGCGCAGCCATCAGCGAGCTTTCGGACGGGAGGACCCTGACGGCCAGTCTCCTCTCGACCTATCCGGAAAGTTCTTTCCCCGACGGTCCCGGCGCCCCGTCGGGGGCATCCCGCTTAACGGCGCCTGTTCCGGTGGAGCGGGCACCCACCGGGCAGACGGGCTGCTTATTTAGGCAGCCAGTGCGAAGTTGTCTTCGGCACTTGTTGGTTGGTTCCGGTTCTTTAACGAGGACTCCGGAGACCTCGGCTCGCTTCCGGCGCTTCAACGCTCAACGTCGAAACCACGTCACCCCCGTCGGGGGCCGGTCGAAGACCGGCTGCCACCGCATTCTAGTGCACCGTCTGGGACAGAGCACTAGGCAGCCGATGGGTTCTGTAACGAAAGAACCGGGACCGCGTCCTTCCCCGAGGAAGACGACCGGGCAGCAAGTTGGCGCGCCCCCGCCTGCGAGCTGCTCTGCCCTCCGGTCTTCCGTTGATCGAGGGGAGCGGTCCCTGGACCGCTCCCCTCGGCGCGTCGCCATCGGGCCCACTGGCTTAGCGTCGCCGGAGGGCCCGTTCGATCTCCCGCTGGTGGTCTCGCTCCTTGATGGCCTCTCGTTTGTCGATGCTCCGTTTGCCCTTGGCAAGACCGAGCTCAACCTTGGCCTTTCCCTCTCTGAAATAGATCTGCAGGGGGATCAACGTGAGGCTTTGTTCGGCCAGTTGTCCGGCGATCCGGTCGATCTGGCGCCGGTTCAGCAGCAGTTTGCGGGTCCGTTCGGGCTCGTGGCCTCCCCGGTGGGAAAAGGTGTACGGGGCGATGTGAGCGCCCACCAGCCACAGCTCGCCGTCTTTGATGTGGGCAAAGGCGTCCTTCAGATGAGCCTGACCCTCGCGCAGGCTCTTTACCTCCGAGCCCAGCAGCACGAGTCCGGCCTCGAATGTCTCAAGGATCGCATAGTCGTAGCGGGCCCGGCGGTTGGTGGCCACCACCTTCATGATCAGCTTCCCAGGTACTTCATCGGATCCACGGGGACCCCGTCTTCCCGAGTCTCGAAATGGAGGTGGGCGCCGGTGCAGAGCCCGGTGCATCCGACGTAGCCGATGGTCTCGCCTTCCGCGACCACCTGACCGGAAGAAACGGCGAGCTTGGACTGGTGGGCGTAGAGCGTGCTCAACCCCCCCCCGTGATCAATGACGACCGCGTTGCCGTAGCCGCCGTACGTCTGCGCCAGGATCACGATGCCCGTGGAAGCGGCCCGGATGGGTGTGCCTGGAGCGGCATCAATGTCGATGCCGGTGTGCAGCTTGCGGGTCTCGAAGATCGGATGAATCCGGTAGCCGAAGGGCGATGACACCCGCCCATCCAACGGCCAGGCGATAACGCCCGGCTTGGTGCCGCCCTTGCGCTGGAGGGCGGCGATCTCCTCGCGCAGTCTTTTGGATTCGGCATCTAGGCCCTCCCTGTGCTGCTCGGCGGCGCGAATGTCGGCAGCGATCCCGTCGAGAAGCGCCTGGACCAGAGCCAGCTCCCCGCGGGCCGCCAATTCGGCCTCGGCCGCTTCAGCCGCCTCCCGTTCGAGCTCCGACTGGCCATTCTGTAAATCAACGAGAACCGAAGCAGCTTCGGCTTGGCGAGTCTCGATCAACTCTTGCTGGCGTTGAGCCTGGCGTTTGAGAATCCGCAGGGCATCGAGGAGCTCGGCAGACCTTGCGGCGGCGTTACCCGCGTACTCGAGCCCCACCGCTAGATCCGAGACATCCGAGAGCGAAGCCAGTACGGAGCTGGTGAAGCCGGCAGTGCTCTCCATGTAAAGGTTGGCTACTTGTTCGAGCAGTCGATCCCGCGTGCTGCGTTGTTCGAGTTGGGTGGTCGCCAGCTCGGTGAGAAGTATGTCGAGCTGGGTTTGAATC
>CAYUKI010000072.1:2997-9031 GCA_964445235.1 uncultured Acidimicrobiia bacterium
GGGCCAGCCGTTCCACCTGGCCAGCGACCCGGCCGCGGATCTCTTCGACGCGCGCTTGCGCGACGGCCAGCTCGGCGATGAGGACGTCAACCCGACCCCGGGCGGCCGCCACCTGTCCGGCGACGGCTGACTTCTCGGCCCTGGCTTCGGCGATTTGGGCCTTGAGTGTGGCGATCGCCTGCTCGACCTTGGTCAGGTCGGACTTCGGGTCGGAGGCAATCGCCGGAACCGTCAACGAGGCGACGAGCGCAATCGCCAACAGGCCGGCCAGCCTTCTCACCGGCCGAGGTCGGATGTTGGCTCGTTGGAACGGCGAGTTTTGAGCGGTTACCTCTACACCTCTTCGAGCACTCGCCGCCCGACCACCGGCCGCGCGCCATCCGCCTCGCGGAGGAACCGACGCAGCCCTACAACGCTTCCAATGAGCCCGGCAGCGCCGCCGAAGATCAGGAAGAGGATGCCCCACCTGTAGAAGAAAGAATCCCGCAGCGTGAAGTTGAAAAGGGGTAGGGCCTCACCGGCATCGGCCAGATTCCGTGAGAATGCCCAAACGACGATCACTGCCAGGGCAGCTCCGAGCAGGCCTTCGAGCATGCCCTCGATGAAGAATGGCACCCGGATGAAGCCGTTGCTCGCCCCCACCAACTTCATGATCGCCACCTCGTCTCGGCGAGCGTAGATCGCCATACGGATAGTGTTGGCGATCAATACGACCGCGCCAAATCCCAGCACCAAAGCCAAGCCGAGTCCGAGTCGATTCAACACTCGGGACAACGACGAGAGGGCTTCGATACGATCGCCCAGCGACACGACCTTACGCACGACCGGGGACCCGACGAGCCGGAATTGGACGTTCTGATACAGGTCGATGTCGTGAAGCTCCACACGGAGGGAAGCGGGGAGGATGGAAGGATCGATCTCACTCAGAATGTCGGGCGGCAGGATCTCCTGGGCCTCCCGGAAGGCATCCGCCTTGTCGAAGTAGACGGCAGTCTTCACTTCTTCCCACGTCAGCAGCTCGGAAAACAACGCGGCGTGGGCGTCGCTGCCGATCCCGGCATCGGACTCATCCTTGAGAAACGCGATTATGTGCACGCCTTGCTGCCACGCCACGGTGTTCACCCTCACCAGCTCGTTGACCACCAACGCTCCGAAGGCAAACGAGAGCGAGATGAAAACCGCCAGAATCGCTCCGGTCACTACCAAGGCGTTGCGGCGAAGGTTGACGAACGCCTCGCGTACCAGGTAGGAAATCCGGTTCATGGGACTTCGCTCATGGTCTCGTACCGACCCGAAGCCTCGTCGCGAACAACCGATCCCGACTCGAGTTGCACCACCCGTCGCTGCATCGCGTCGACGATGGCATGGTCGTGTGTGGCCATGACGATGGTGGTACCGGTGCGGTTGATCCTGTCGAGCAGTTTCATAATTCCCACCGACGTGGCGGGGTCGAGGTTGCCGGTGGGCTCATCGGCGAGCAAGATCGGTGGTCGGTTCACGAAAGCGCGGGCGATCGACACCCGTTGCTGCTCCCCCCCCGACAGCTGGCGGGGGTATCGGTCGGTCTTGTCGGCGAGGCCGACCAGCTCGAGAACCTGGCCGACCTGGGGGCCGATCACCGAAGGGGGCCTGCCCAACACCTCGAGGGTGAAAGCGACGTTCTCGGCGACGGTCTTGCGGGGCAGCAGCTTGAAGTCCTGAAACACCGTTCCAATCGACCGCCGCAAGTAGGGGACCTTCCAGGTTGGTAGCCGTGTGATGTCTTTTCCCGCTACCCAGATGACGCCGTGAGTCACCGCCTCTTCACGCAACAGCAAGCGAATGAGGGTGGACTTACCCGAGCCCGATGGACCCACCAGGAAGACGAACTCGCCCTTCTGGATGTCCAAGGAGACGTCACGGACCGCCACGGTGGCGCCCTCGTAAACCTTGCTCACGTCTTTGAGTCGAATCATGTTCTATGACGCCTCTCGGGCGCACTCGGTGTATTGCTGGAAGACACCCCTGCGACGGGTCGAGATTACCAGTGACGCTGTGATCGGATGGAATCCCAACTGTCAGTTCAGCCTTGGGCCCGTTCGAGTCTTCCCCGGCGCCAGCGGAGATAGGACGACATGAACGGCTCCAAATCGCCGTCGAGAACGGCGTTGACGTTGCCGACTTCGACACCCGTCCTCAGATCTTTCACCATCTGGTAGGGCTGGAGAACGTAGGAGCGGATCTGCCGGCCCCACGCCGCCTCCCCCTGTTCACCGCGGATCTGGTCCAGTTGGGCGGCGCGTTCCTGACGGGCGAGATCGGCGAGCTTGGCGCGCAGATGTTGCATCGCCTTGGCTCTGTTCTGGAGCTGGGACCGCTCGTTTTGGCAGGTAACCACTATCCCGGTGGGCAGGTGAGTGATACGCACCGCCGAGTCGGTGGTGTTGACATGCTGGCCTCCCGCCCCTTGGGATCGGTATGTGTCGATCCTGAGGTCATCTTCTCGGATCTCCACTTCGGCATCCTCAACTTGGGGGACTACATCGACCCCGGCGAAGGAGGTGTGGCGGCGAGCATTGGCATCGAATGGGCTGATCCTCACCAGCCGGTGCACGCCGCGTTCGCCTTCGAGGGTCGCATAGGCCCGGTCGCCCTTGACGTTGAGGGTTGCCGACTTGATACCGGCTTCTTCTCCTTCGGTCACCTCGTCGAGGGTGACGCCGAAACCGGCGTCGGCCAGGAACCGCTGATACATGCGGACCAGCATCTGCGCCCAGTCCTGGGCGTCGACGCCGCCCGCGCCGGCATGCACCGACAGGATGGCGTCGCGGTCGTCGTACTCTCCGAAATAGAGGGCTTCCATCTCGAGTTTGGCGATGGCCCGATTGATCACGGTGAGCTCGGCCATCGCCTCTTCTCGGCTGGAGCGGTCGTCGTGCTCATCGGCTAGATCGAGCAGCACCCCGGCATCGTCCAGTGAACGCTGCAACCGGTCAACGGTGTCGAGGATCGTTTCGTAGCGGGAGAGCTTCTGAGAAACGGCCTTGGCTTCGGTCGGGTCCGCCCACAAGTCGGGTGAAGCCGCTCGTTCGCGCAGCCCGGCTAGTTCCTTTTCCTTGCCAGCCAGGTCAAAGAAACCTCCTCGCCTCGCCAAGACGGGCGCGGAGGTCGGTAACCAACTGACGAGGATCGGTCGTGGTTTCCATGAATCGACCTGAAATGGTAGGTGGAAGCTGCCGGCTATTCGATCACCGCTTGATCTAGTGCAGAGCACAAGCTGGCCGGCCAAAACGCTCAGGGGGCGCTGACGCCGTGGCACCTCTTGTACTTCTTGCCCGACCCACACGGGCAGGGTTCGTTGCGGCCCACCTTGTCGGCGGTGGCGGTGGCGCTAGCCCTGGTGGTCGGACCTTGGTTGGCCGCCGTACGCACATGACCGGCGGCCGGTGCCTGAGACGATCTGATTTGTTGCTGGACCTGTACGTGGAACAGATAGCGAACCGCCTCATGCTTGACGCCCTCGACCATCTCTCCGAACATGTCGAAGGCTTCCCGCTGATACTCGACCAGCGGATCGCGTTGGCCCATGGCCCGCAGGCCGATGCCGGCTCGCAGGTAGTCCATGTCGGAGAGATGCTCCCGCCACTTGTTGTCGATGACCGACAACATCACCGACTTCTCCACTTGCCGCAGGAGGGGAGCTCCCAACTCGACTTCCCGGGCTGCGTAGACCTCTCCGGCTTCACGGGCGGCCGCTTCCACGACCTCGTCAACGCTGTTCCAACTGTCATGTTCGAGCTTGGTCGGAAACACGCCCGACAACTCTCGTTGCAGGGATTCCCAATCCCAATCGGCGGGGGCGGTATCTTCGCCGAGGGTCTCGACGACCTTGTCGGAGACGACCTTGTCGATCCATTCGCCCACGAGTTCGTCGTCGCCCTGGAGGATCTCCTCACGCCAGGTGTAGACGACCTCACGCTGGCGGTTCATCACCTCGTCGTACTTGAGGACGTTCTTTCTGATTTCGAAGTTCTGCGCCTCGACCTGGCGTTGCGCACGTTCAATGGCTTTGGTGACCATCCCAGCCTCGATCGGAACATCATCAGGTATGCGAAGACGGTCCATCAGTCCCGCCACCCGCTCGCCGGCGAAACGCCGCATCAGGTCGTCTTCGAGGGAAAGGTAGAAGCGCGACTCCCCCGGGTCACCCTGCCGTCCGGAACGACCGCGCAGCTGGTTATCAATCCGCCGCGACTCGTGCCGTTCCGTGCCCATTACGTACAAACCGCCCAGCGTCACCACCTTTTCTCGGTCGGGAGCGATCAGCTGCTCGAGTCGGGTCACCTCACCGGGCAAACGGCTGTCGAACTCTGGCGCACCCGGCTCGATTCCCTTCTTGCGCAGCTCGGCTTTCGCCAGGCCTTCCGGGTTGCCCCCCAACATGATGTCGACGCCCCGACCCGCCATGTTGGTGGCCACAGTTACGGCCCCAGACCGGCCGGCTTGAGCGATGATCTCGGCTTCCCGGGCATGGTGCTTGGCGTTCAGAACTTCGTGTTGGACCCCTCGTTTGGCCAGCATCTTGGATAGCCGCTCCGATTTCTCGATGGATATGGTCCCCAGGAGCACGGGTTGGCCCCGCTCATAACGGGCGACCACGTCCTCAACCACCGCCAGGAACTTGGCCTCTTCGGCCTTGTAAACGACATCGGGTTGGTCGGAGCGCACCATGTCCCGATGAGTGGGGATGGGGAGGACCTCGAGCTTGTAGATCTGACCCAGCTCGGCTGCCTCGGTCGAAGCCGTCCCGGTCATGCCAGCCAGCCTCTCGTACATCCGGAAGTAGTTCTGCAAGGTCACCGTGGCGAGGGTCTGGTTCTCCTCTTTGATCTTGACGTTCTCCTTGGCCTCGATGGCCTGGTGCAGGCCTTCGGAATAGCGGCGTCCTTCGAGCACTCGGCCGGTGAACTCGTCGACGATCTTCACCTCACCCTGGTCGATCAAATAATCGACGTCGTGTTTGTACAGCTCCTTGGCCTTTAGCGCCGTCTCTAGGTGATGCACGAAATCGACGGCGGCGTGGTCGTAAAGGTTCTCGACGCCGAGGACCTCTTCGACCCGCCCAACTCCCTCCTCGGTCGTGATGACCTGCCGTTTGCCTTCGTCAACCTCGTAATGATCACCCGGGCGGAGCCGGTCGACGATGCGGGCGAAGTCCCGGTACCACTTGGCCGAATCGGCGAGCCGGCCGCTGATGATAAGTGGTGTGCGAGCCTCGTCGATGAGTATGGAGTCCACCTCGTCGACGATCGCGTAGTAGTGCCCGCGCTGCACCCGGTCGGGGCTACGCATTGCCATATTGTCGCGGAGATAGTCGAAACCGAACTCGTTGTTGGTGCCGTAGGTGATGTCGGCCTCGTATTGGGGCCGTCGTTCCTCGGGGGCGAGGCCGTTGCGGATTAGACCAACGGTGAGACCAAGGAAGCGGTGCACCGCACCCATCCAATCGGCATCCCGAGCCGCCAGGTATTCGTTGACGGTGACCATGTGCATGCCGCGCCCGGTGAGGGCGCTGAGGTAGGCGGGCATGGTTGACACCAGGGTCTTACCTTCGCCGGTCTTCATTTCCGCCACCATGCCGCGGTGGAGGGCGATGGCCCCGATGACTTGAACGTCGTAGTGGCGTTGACCGAGCACGCGCCGGGCGGCTTCGCGGACCACGGCGAAGGCCTCCACGAGGAGGTCGTCGATGGTGGCCCCTTGCGCCAGCCGGTCCTTGAACTCGACCGTCTTGGCGGCCAGCTCTTGGTCGGACAGGCGCTCGATGTCCGGCTCGGCCGACGATACTTCGCCGGCCAAGGCGGTCAACTCCCGGAGGGTACGGCCTTCTCCGGCGCGCAGGACTTTGGAAAAAAGCGACATTGGCCCGCCAATCGTACCGACGACAGCATCCCTATCCAGCCCCTCCCTCCCTCGCTCCCCCTGCTTTTGGCGCGCCAACTCCGACCCATAGGTCGGGGTTGGCGCGCCAGAACCGGTTTGAGACCGGATGGAG
>CAYUKI010000073.1:0-8960 GCA_964445235.1 uncultured Acidimicrobiia bacterium
GCCCGGGCCGTCTGGACGATCTCGCCTGGCGTCAGGAATCGAAGCGATGGGTCGTTACGGAGCTGGTCGTAGATTTTCGCCAGGTCCGACTCGGCCAGCACCGAGCCGGCCAATGCCCGGTACTCGTCGGCCAACTCTTCGATGATGGACAAGCCGGTCTTGTGAAGCTCGGCTGGACTCACCGACAGGGTAGTGAACTTGGCCACCGCCCGCCGGTAGACTTCCTCGCCGTCGGGCAGGGCGAACAACCCGCTTCGTTCCGGCGGCCGAGCCACCGGGAGGACCTCGTGACGGAGCACCTCGGCATAACGCTCGTAGCCCGGGCGGATGACGTCCGTCACAACGCCGATCAGCTGGCGCCGCCATACCTCGACCTCGGCCTGGGGCAAGCCGGGGGGGGGACCGACCGCCGCGAAGGGATCGGTCCCTGCCTCCGTGGCTAGATATCGGTCGACTTGGGCGATCACCTTCTCGACCGAGATCCGGGGGGGGGTACGTCCGGCGGCGGTTCCCTCCTGTAGCCTGGCGATGAGCTGGTCGAACAGTCCGCCCACCTTGGACCATTTCTCCAAAAGTCCGGCGGCCTGGTCAACCTCGGTGAGAACGATCTGACCTACCAGTTGCAGCAGCGTCACTTGAGCTCCCAACACCGGGTCGACGGCAAACTCGGCCCGCCGCGATTCGAGTTCGGCTGCGGCGCTCTCGGTCTCGAACAAGAGCACTTCACGGGTCACCTGTTCAGCCGGTGTGAGGCCCTTCGGATCGATCTTCCGGGCGGCCGCTGCGAAGGCCTCCAGCTCTCGCTGGTTGGCCTCCTCGCCCTCCCGGCTCATATCCTCCATCTCGGTCAGATGCTCGGGGTGACCGAGCAGTAGGGCGGTGGTCGGTTCGGTGGCGAGCAGGTGGGTCCAGTAGCGGTCGGCGAGGCTGCTGAGCGTTTCGGAGGCGGGGGATGGCGAATTCATCGCCCGCGACCTTAGAGGATGCGCTTATCTGGAGGCGTGGAGATCAGGACCGCGGTCGCCGAAGATGCGCCGGGGCTGGCGACCGTCCACGTCCGGGGTTGGCAGCTCGCCTATCGAGGTTTGATGGCTGACGAGTTCTTGGACGGATTGTCGGTGGACGAACGAGAGCGATGGCACTCGAACCGGTTGAGCCGGCTGGGGCAGGGAGAGGCCGTGCTTGTGGCGGTGGCCGAGGCGAAGGTGGTTGGCTTCGCGGCCACCGGGGCGTGTCGGGATCCCGATCATCTCGAGGGGGGGGAGCTCTACTCCATCTATGTTGACCCGCCACTGATCGGCACCGGGGTGGGGTCGGCGCTGTTGGCGGCGGCCGAGCAGATACTGGCCGGTTATCGGTCGGGTTCCTGTTTGTGGGTGGCGAAGGAGAACCACCGGGCGATTCACTTTTACGAGAGATGGGGGTGGGTGGCCGACGGGGCTAAGAAAAGCGAGCCCATCGGCGGTGGCCTGATGATGGAGGTCCGTTATCGGAAGGATGCGAGCAATCTGGCGACCTCGGTCAAGTCGTCCGAGTAGGTGACCTTCAGGTTGATCGCCTCGCCGGGGACAGTCTTGATGGTGCAGTCGGTATAGAGACGAACGGCGGCGGCGGTGTCGGGCAGATGGGTACCCTCTGCGGCGGCGGTTCGCAAGGCCTGGAGCAGCGGCTGGGCCCGGAAAGCCTGGGGCGTTTGCACCCGGCGCAGACCGACCTTGTCAACCGTGTCAAGGTCGGCACCGACCAGCCGGTCAGTCACCGGCAGAACCGGAACGGCGCCTCCGGCGTTGTGGGCAACATCGATGACCCGCTCGATCAGCTCGGCGGAGACGAGCGGCCTCGCTCCATCGTGGATGACCACGACCTCGACCTCTCCCGTTTCGATCTCCGAAGCGAGGGCGGCCACCCCGGCCAGCTCGCTGGCGGTCCTGGTATCTCCCCCGAGGACCACGGTCACCGACGGGTCGAGGGCCCGAACCGCGTCCACCATCTCGAGGCGGGTGACCACCACCACTCGATTCACCGCCGGCGAACGTCGTACCGCCGCCAGGGTGTGGGCGAGCAAGGGACGGCCCGCCACCTCGGCGAACAACTTGTCGGTTCCGGCCCTACCGCTGGAACCGGCTGCCACCACCACCATCGCCGCGACCGGGGGTCGCATCAGGCGCTGCGGCGGCGGCTGCGCAGGATCAAAATGGTGACCGCCGCCCCCACCCCGGCGGCAACGGCAGCCCCCGAGATCACGGGCACCGGCTTGGGAAGGGTGGCCAGCCGGGTGCGGAGGGTCACCGGCCGGGCGAACTCCATGATCTGCCAGTCGCGCTCCATGGCAGTCTGACGCAGGTCGGCATCGGGGTTCACCACCACCGGATGGCCCACCGTCTCGAGCATCGGCAGATCGGTGGCGGAGTCGGAATACGCGTACGAATCGGGCAGCGACAACCCCACCCGCACCGCCATCTCCCGGATCGCTTCGGCCTTTCCGGGTCCGTAGGCATAGAAGTCGAGGTTGCCGGTGTACTTCCCCTCGTGGTCGACCTCAGACTTGGTACCGATCACTTCGTCGACACCCAGGTAACGACCAAGGGGCTTGACCACCTCCTCGGGGCTCGAAGAGATGATCACAACCAGGCGTCCGGCGCGTTGATGCTCGTCGATGATGGCGAGGGCCTCGGCGAAGACGAGAGGGGCGACCACCTCGTCGACGGTTTCGGCAACCAGTTCCTCGATCTGGCGGCGGTCCCAACCCTTGGTGAGGCCGGTGAGCTGGTCGCGGACCCGTTCGAGTTGGTCGTGGTCGGCGCCGAACATCATGTAGACAGCCTGGGCGATGCCCGCCTTCAACAGCATCCGACGGGACAGGAAGCCTGCCCGGTAGAGGGGTCGTCCGAATGCCAGGGCGGACGACTTGGCGATGATGGTCTTGTCCAAGTCGAAGAAGGCGGCCGCTCGGCGGCTCATCTTTTCCGTCGTGGCATTGGTGGCGGATTCTCCGGTCATCACCTCTGATTGTACGGGCCCCCCGGCGCTCGATTCCGCAGCAAGATCTCCCGGCGGCGGCCGGGTCCCCAATGGCAAGAAGGCCAAGCCCATAGTGATGCCACGAATCGGGTCTCCTGACAAGGGGTTTCCATCGCCCTCGGGAGGTCGTACGGTCGCTCACGTGAGAGTCCTCGCCGTTACCACTATGCACGACGGAGTCTTGGGAGCCGTCGCCCCGCTAGGTTTGGCGGCGGCGGTGGAGACGGCCCTCGTGATCGATCTCGATCCCTCCGGCCCCCCCTATCCGAGCAGGAAGAGCCTGGCCGACCTGGTGGTGGATGGTCCCCGCCGCGAAGATCTCGTTCCCACCCGGCGGGGCCTGGCCGTGCTTCGCAACGGCGGCATCGGTTGGGATGCGGCCGCCGAACTTGTGGAAGCGCTGGCGAGGAGCTGGCCGGCGGTCGTGCTCCGGTCACCGGAACCTTCGCCGGCCTTCCCCAATGTTCCGGTGGTTCCCTTGCTGCCGGGGGTCTTGGCGCCCCGGGGCAGTGAACCGGCGGTCTATCAGACGACGATGGTCGGCGAACGGCCACCGGGTCCCGGTCCGGTGTTACCCCGACTGTGCCGCCCGGTGGTAGTTCGACTGCTCAACGGGGTCGTCGAACCAAGGAGCCGCTGGGTACGTGCATGGCGTCAAGTCTGGGACTGGCAGTGGCACTGATCGAACGCCTCGTCAAGATCATCCTTTCTTCCGACACGCCCCTCGAGCGGTCGGCGCTGTCGGCGGCGGCCTCCCGCCTGCTCGACACCGAGGCACCGCTGGCCGGATTCGAGATCGTGGGCCAGGTGGTAGATGCGGTCGTGGGGCTCGGTCCGATCGAAGACCTTCTACGCGACCCCGAGGTGACCGACGTCCTCGTCAATGGCCCGGATTCGATTTGGGTGGAACGGGGAGGTCGGCTCGAGGACAGCGGGGTACGTTTCGCAAGCTCTCAGGCCCTCCTGGCCGCCGTCGAACGGGTGATTTCCCCGCTCGGACTCCGCCTCGACCGCGCCTCTCCTACCGTCGACGCCCGTCTGGCCGACGGCTCACGGCTTCATGCTGTGATCCCGCCGGTGGCCGTGGACCACCCGGTGGTGGCGATCCGGCGGTTCATACCGGCCATCTCGAATCTCGACCACCTCGTGGGGGGGGGAGGGCTGTCGGCCGAGGCCGCCGGTCTCTTGCGGCGTGCCGTCCTCGAGCGACGGAACATCCTGGTGGCGGGTGGGACCGGGGCTGGCAAGACCACCCTGCTCAACGTCCTGGCCGCCGATATTCCCCCCGGCCAGCGCATCGTCACCATCGAGGACGCCGCCGAGCTGTCCTTGCCGGGTCACGTCGTCCGGCTGGAGGCGCGGCCACCCAACAGCGAGGGTCTCGGTGAGGTCACCCTTCAGCAGCTGGTCCGTTCGGCGCTCCGGCTCCGTCCGGACCGGCTGATCGTTGGCGAGGTGCGGGGCCCGGAGGCCCTGGATCTGGTGTCGGCGCTCAATACCGGCCACGACGGCTCCATGTCGACCGTGCACGCCAACAGCCCAGAGGAGGCCCTGTGGCGGCTGGAGACGCTGGCGTTGTCGGGAGACCGGCGAGTCGGTGAGCTGGCGGTGCGCCGTCAATTGCGCGCCTCCATCGACCTGATCGTGCAAGTGGAGCGACGAGAGGGGAACCGAGTGGTTTCCGCCATCGCCGAAGTTCTCAGCGACGCGGGCGGCCCGGAGTCACCCATCGCCTGCCGGCAGGTGGCGTGACGACCACGACCGTCCTCATCGCGCTCGGAGTCCTGACGGGGCTCCCCCCGCCGGCCTTAGTCGCCCTGGTCGTGGCCCGTTGGCAACCGATCTTGGGGCTCATCGCATTGGGCGCAACCGCCGCCTTCGGCCGCGGTAACGATCCGAAGGCGGGGGCCGAACAGCTCTTTCTCCTCGCCGTGGCCGCAGAATTACGAGCCGGAGCCAGCCTGCGGGCGGCTCTGCACGCCGCCGCCCTCCGGGCGCCCGGGCTGGACACTTTCATGCTTCGTCGCCGGCTCGTCTCGGGGCAGCCGCTCGAAGGGGTGGGCGATCTTCTCGTGGAGGTGATGCCGCGGCACGGCGCACTGACTGCAGCGGCGGTGGGGGTAGCTGCGGGAACCGGAGGTCAGATCGCCGGCACCTTCGAGCGGTTGGCGCTACTCGCTGCCGAGGAGGACGAGCTGGGGCGTGAGGAGCGCTCGGCGACCGCTGCGCCCCGGGTGTCGGCGTTGCTGGTGGGTGGATTACCGCTGGCCTGGCTGGCTTGGCTGGCGACGACCGGGCGGTTCAGCGCCCAGTTCTCCGGGAGCGGGCTGACCGCTTGGATGGCCGGGGCGGGTCTGGCGTTGCTGGCGGTCGGCTTTCTCGTCATCTGGTCGCTTCTCCGGCGGGTGGAACGGTGAAGCGGTCGCCGATCTTGATCGGGGCCGGTGCGGCGGCGTTGGTTCGCTGGCCGTGGCTGACCCTTCCTGTCGCTGTCTTCGCCATCGCCAAGGTCGGGAAGAGCGGCTGGCGCCGGATGCGCCCGGGGCGGTCATCGGCCGATTCGGTCGGCCAGCTCTGCCGACTCCTTCTGATCTGTTCAACCGGCGGCCTACCGCTCGGGACGGCCCTGGAGATGGCCGCCGGCCAACTGCCCGCCCCACTCGCCGACCACATCCACGAGGTGCTGCGCCGCGCCCGCCAGGTCGGACTCGCCGAAGCTCTAAGCACCTCCTCCCCCCTGCTCCGTCCACTCGGCCTGCAGTTGGCGCGCTCGGTGGTGAGTGGCGCCCCCCTCCAAGGAGCGCTGGCGGGTTATCTGGACGAGCTCCGTGGCCGCCATCGCGCTTCGGCCCTCCAGCGAGCACGGCGCCTGCCCGTCTTGTTGGTCATTCCGCTCGCTCTGCTGATCCTGCCGGGCTTCGTACTGATAACGGTCGGACCGTCGGTGGTGTCGGCGTTCGGGCGACTGCTCGGACCGCTCTCCGTCAGTCCATGAGGTCATTTCCCCCCGCCCCCGGCCGGCCGCCGGGTATGGAAAGGAGAGAGATGCTCTCTGTGTGGAATCGGCTCCGTCCCGAAGAGGATGGTCAGGGGACGGTGGAGTACGTGCTGGTCATCTTGGCCGCCACCGCCATCGCCTTGGTGCTCATCAACTGGATTTCGGGCACCAACCTCTTCGATGGTTTCTTCGGAGGGGTGCTGAAGAAGGTAATCGGGTTCATCAAGTGAGGAGTGGCCATCGAGAACGGGGTTCGACGGTCGTGGAGTTCGCCCTGGTGCTCCCAGTCGTGGCTCTGGTCTTGCTGGCGGCGGTGGAGGTGGTGGTCGTTGCCCGCACCCGAGTGGAGCTGCTTTCGGCGGCTCGGGAGGGTGCGCGGGTGGCGGCCACCACCCCCGATCCGGCTCGGGCGGTCGATGCCGTCAAAGGGGCGCTCTCCGCGCCGCTGGCTGAAGCGGCTCGGGTGTCGGTTACCCGACCCGGCGTGGTGGGTCGGCCGGCGCTCGTCGTCGTCACCGTCCTGCACCGGTTGGCCCCGTTCCTGCTCGGCGGCATACAGCTCGAGGTCTCGGCCCGAGCCGTGATGCGGGTCGAGCGATGAACGACCGTGGGGCGGTGACGCCGCTGATGTTGGCGGTGGCGCTGGTCATTGGCCTGATCGGGGCGGCCGTGACCGGGTTGACACAGATCGTTGGAGCCCGCTGGCAGGCCACCATTGCCGCCGACTCCGCCGCGCTGGCGGCGGCACCACTCACCTTCCGGTCCGAGCACTCGCCTGCCGCCGAGGCGGCTCATTTCGCCAGCCTCAACGGCGCCCGGCTGGTCCATTGCGACTGTCCGATCATGGGGAGTTGGGACCCCCGGGTGGTGGCGGTGGTGGTGGAGGTCGAGGTAGACGCGGTCCTGTTCGGGCTCCAGCGGGTCAGGGCCCAGAGCCGGGCCGAGTTCCGGCCGATCGAGCTGTTCGCTATTTCCCAGACAGAGCACTGAGTGAGGATCGGCTAGCATTCGGACTGCTATGGCAGTCCGTTTGGCGTCCAAGACAGTCAGCGACTCCTCGGAGGCGCCGCCGGCCTATTTGCATCTGGCGATACGCGCGCAGGCGATGGGTCTGGTGGCGGGCGCCCACTGGTTGGAACCAGGCGCCGAAAACGCCGCGGCGCTGTTGGCCGCGGTGGCCCGAGCCGGGGTGGCCATAGCGGCCCGCGGCCAGGGAGTTGGGGGGGGGCAACTGGCCGCCGCCGCCCAAGCGCTCGAGGATTGCCCGTTCCCATCGACCGAATGGGCGGCGGTGGAGTCCTGGCTCGGAGCCGAGTTGATGGAGACCCTTCTCGGGATATCGGAGAGCAGCCTGCGCCGTTACTCGAGCGGCGGTCGACTCACTCCCGACCTGATCGCCACCCGGCTCCACTTCCTTGCCATGGTGATCGCCGATCTGGCCGGCAGCTACAACGGGTTTGGGGTTCGGCGCTGGTTCGGTCGATCTCGCACCGCCCTCGGGGGTCGAACGCCGGTGGCGGCACTGAGCGGAGAGTGGGATCCCGACGATCTCGGACCTCGGGCAGTGCGGGGCCTGGCGCAGTCGTTGACAGATTCGGGGTCGACCTGATCGCCTATCGCAACGTCGATCGGCGGTTTCCGTTTCTGTGGGAGTCCGCAGCACAACCGGCCGCCCGTTGGCACGGCGAGGGCGAGGGGCCCGTTCACTACCTGGCGGATACCCCTGACGGCGCGTGGGCTGAGTTCTTGCGTCACGAGGAGATCACCGACCCCGCCGACCTCGAGGGGGTCGACCGCGCCTTGTGGTGTGTCGAAATCGGGCCGCCACCTGACCTCCGCCCCCGGCTCCGGCGAGACATCCTGCAGGGCGACCTGAGCTCCTATGCTGCCTGCCGTCGATTCGCTGCCCGAGTGCGAAGGGGGGGGGCTGTCGGGCTGACCGCGCCGAGTGCGGCGCTTGCGGAAGGGAGAGCCGGAGGGTTCGTGGTGGACGGAGGGGAGAAGTCCGCCAAGGCCAAGGACGGGCGAGTGTTCGTGTTGTTCGGGCGCCGCTCCGACCTGGTGGGTTGGCCGGCTGGGACGGGGCGGCCGCGGGTCGGGCTGCTCGAGCGGGTACGGCACTTCCGAGCGGCGAGTTGAATACGGCGTGCAGTTCTACTCACGGGTTCGGCGGGTGGAGGCGCGCAGAAGGTTTCGACCTGACCCGGTCTGTACCCGCCTCTCACCCCCTCTGGCCGACCAGCTCCCAGAACGTCAGTTTGTAGGTGCTGAACAGTGTGGCGGCGAGCACTTCCTGCTCGGCTCGCACCACCGATCGACGGTACCTGGCGAGCAAGCGGCGAAACTCGGCGATCTCATCGGCACCGCGCCGACGCATCTCGTCGGCCAATTCCGACGGGGCGTTGGGGAACTTGGCTGCGGCCTCCGCCAACTCGACCTCGAGGGCGTCGAACTGTGCCTCGAGGTCGGACACGCCGGCAACGGCGTCGCCGTTCGGTGCGTTGAGCAGCCGAAGGGCGAGCCCCGCCTTGGAGAAGATCTCCAGGTAATAGGAGAGGGGCGCGTAGTGCTCGACGCCGTATGCGTCGTTCGGTCCGTAATGATGCCGCCACCACTCCTCGGCGGCGATGCGGTCCAATAGGGTGATCCCGAACAACCCGTAGTGGCCATCACGGCGCATGAACTCGACCGCTGACCCGTTGGGTATCTCCAGGAAAACCCGTCCGCCGGGCCGGAGGAGGGACGCCAGGTTGGCGGCGCAGACCGCCGGTTCGACCACGTGCTCGATCACGTCGTTGCAGATGACGATATCGAACGTGCCGAGTCGATCGGCGATCCCGTCGCTGGTGACGTCGTCCACCAGCAGGAGGGCAGTCACCCGGTAGTCGGCGATCTGACGGCGGGCCAGCCCGATCAGGTCGCTGCTGATGTCGATTCCGCA
>CAYUKI010000074.1:0-3389 GCA_964445235.1 uncultured Acidimicrobiia bacterium
CCGGGGCGCCGCCCGCACCGTTTGCCGCTCGGCTAGCCGGGAGACCACCTCATAAGCAACCACCACCCCCAGCACAACGGTTCCTTGGATGATCGTGACTATCTCGCTCGGCACATCTCGCAAATCCAGGATGAGCGACGACCGTTCGAGAAACCCCCACAACAACGCGGCGAAGACCATCCCGGCCGCATGGTTTCGACCCAACAGAGCCACCGCAATGCCATTGAACCCGTAGCCGCGGGAGAAGTCCTGGGGGTATTGGTGAAAGAACCCCAGCAGGACCGACATGCCCACCAGGCCGGCGATGGCGCCGCTGATCATCATGGTGCGAATGATCATCCGCTTGGGGTCCACGCCGCTCGCCTGCGCCGCCGCCGGGTTGATCCCACTGGCTCGCAAGTCGAAGCCGAACCGCGAGCGCCACACCAGGAGGAGGTAGCCGATCCCGATGGCGATGATCAGAAAACTCTGTAGCTCGGAGCCCCGGCGGGGAGTCACCCCGAACCAGCCGAGCACCGGGTTGAGCGACGGCATCCAACCGGACTTGGGTATTTGCCCGGTCGCCACGATCAAACCCTCGGTCTCACCACGGAAGACGTTGAGGAACAGATAGGCGCTGAGGGAGAACCCGATGAAGTTGAGCATGATCGTGGAGATCACCTCGTGGATTCCCCTCTTCACCTTGAGGAAGCCGGCGATCCACGCCCAACCCGACCCCACGACCATCGCCACCAACAGGATGAAGGCAACGTGCAAGACCGCCGGCAGGGCCACCAGCGCCCCCGCCCAGGCCGCGAACAAGGCCGCCAGCAGGTACTGGCCTTCGACGCCGATGTTGAAAAGGTTCATCTTGAAACCGACCGCCACCGCCATTGCCGCCACGTAAAGCGGGACGGAGCGATTGGCGATGTTGATGAGCGATTCCGTGCTGGTCCCGAAGGTCCACATCTCCTTGAAGGCGAAAAGCGGATCGATGTCGAAGGCGATCAATGCCAACGAGGCGACTCCGACCGAGAAGACCATGGCTGCAAGTGGGGCCACGACGGCGACCAGCCACCGGCGACTCTTCATACTGCTTCGCCCAACGACGCACCGGTCATGTGGCTGCCCAGGATCTCGGGTGTCACCGTGGCTGGGTCCAAGCGAGCCACAAAACGGCCCCGGAAGATCACGTAAAGCGTGTCGGAGAGACCGATCAGTTCTTCGAGATCGGCCGAGATCAACAATATGGCCATCCCCGCCTTCCGGACTTCCTTCAGCTTCTCCCAGACAGTGGCCTGAGCGCCAACGTCGATACCTCGGGTCGGCTGTGCGGCGATCAGGACCTTGGGATCGGCCAGGATTTCCCGTCCAACCACGAGCTTCTGCTGGTTGCCTCCCGATAAGGCAGTGGCGGGAACATCGGTACCCGGCGTCTTGACCCCGAAGTCCGAGATGAGGTGCCGAGTACGCGCTTTGGAGCCTTTCACGTTGATCCACAAACCACTGACGAACGGCTCGGAGGTCTGGTGCCCGAGGGCCGCGTTCTCCCAGAGTGGCGAAGGGAGAAGCAGGCCCTGACGCTGGCGATCCTCGGGTATTAGCCCGACGCCGGCTTCCCGGCGTCGGCGCGCCGGCCATTTATCGATGCGCTCGCCGACCAATTCGATGCGGCCATCGACCCGATGGGGAGAGATTCCCAGCAGAGCATCGACCAGCGGACCCTGGCCGTTGCCCTCGACCCCCGCCACTCCGACTATCTCTCCTTTGTGAATGTCGAAGGAGACGTCCGTGCACACCGAACGTTCGTCGGCGGAGATGACGTTCAGGTCGCGCACACTTATCACGACCACGTCGGTCACGGTCGACTCGGCGGTCTGAGGAGAGGGCAGCTCGGCGCCGATCATCATCTCGGCAAGTCGTCGTCCGTCCGTTTCCGCCGGTGTAACGGTGCCGACGGTACGGCCGCCTCGCATCACGGTGATGTGGTCGGCAACCTTGAGCACCTCGTCCAGCTTGTGGGAAATGAAGATGACGGTTACGCCCTCCCCCTTGAGGTCTTCGAGGGAAGCAAAGAGGTCGTCCACCTCTTGGGGGACCAAAACGGCGGTCGGCTCGTCGAGGATGATGATGCGAGCCCCCCGGTACAGCACCTTGAGGATCTCCACCCGCTGGCGCTCCCCCACCGAGAGTTGCTCCACGGTCGTGTCGGGGTCGATGGCCAGACCGTACGTTGAGGCCAAAGAGCGGATCCGCCTGGCTCCCCCGGCGAAGTCCAGTTGAAGGCCTTTGGTCGGTTCTGAGCCAAGCACCACGTTCTCGAGCACCGTGAGATTGTCGGCGAGCTTGAAATGCTGGTGGACCATGCCGATCCCGGCGGCGATGGCGTCCTTCGATGATCGGAACCGTTTCGGCTGGCCGTTGACATGGATCGAGCCCTGATCGGGGTGCACCATTCCGTAGAGGATCTTCATCAGGGTCGACTTGCCCGCCCCGTTCTCCCCCACCACCGCATGCACCTCACCCGGCGTCACCGCCAGGTCGACCTCATCGTTGGCAACCACTCCCGGGTAACGCTTGGTGATCCCCCGAAGCTCGACCGCCAGTTCCTGAGCCACTTGCCTCCCGAAAGGGTCCGGGCCCGGGGTTCACCCGGGCCCGGCGCAACTTAGCAGGACGTTCTCTGATCAGGCTTCCGGTTGGACGCTGATGGGGACTTCGATCTCTCCGCTGACGATCTGGGCGCTTAGATCGTCGAGCTCCCCGGAGATGTCGTTGACGAATCCTCCCGTGAGGGAGTAACCGACCCCGCCGCGCTCGAGGTTGAAACGGTTCTCACCCGACTTCAACGTGCCTTCGAGAAAAGATTGGATCGTGTCGAAGACGGCGGTGTCCACCCGCTTGAGCATCGACGTGAGCACAAATTCCTGCAGATCGGCGGGCACGGTGTTGTACTGGTCGGAGTCGACTCCGATCCCCCACACCTTGGTTCCGGTCGAATCGCTTACCTCTTTGGCCCGCTGGAACATGCCCAACCCGGAACCGCCGGCGGCGTGGAAGATCACGTCGGCGCCCTGGTCGTACATGGCGGTGGCGGCCTCGAACCCGAGCGCGGGGGTGAAGAACCCGCTGAAGTCGGGGGGCGAGGTCAGATACTGGACGATGACGGTGGCGTCGGGGTTGATGTGATTAACGCCGGCTTCGAACCCGGCCTGGAACTTGGATATCAACGGCACGGTCACCCCGCCGATGAAGCCGATGGTCCCGGTTTCCGACTTGAGGGCGGCCGCCGCCCCGACCAGGAACGAACCCTGTTCTTCGGAGAAGAGCATGCAGACCGTGTTGGGCAGGTCGACCACCGTGAACGTCTCGTCTTGGGGACAGTCGTCGGTGATGGCGAAGAAGACCTC
>CAYUKI010000074.1:3399-8958 GCA_964445235.1 uncultured Acidimicrobiia bacterium
GCCGGCAATCGAGCGCCGTGCGCGTCGAAGAAGACCTCAGGGAACTCCAGGGCCACCCGGCCGACGTTCTGGGCGAAGGCGAAACCGTTGGCGATGATCAGCTCATGACCGGTCTCGGCGAGCAGCCGGAGGTTGTCCTCGCGGTCTTCGCCCTGGGCGCCCTGCGGGGCCAGCTCCTCGCCGGTGTATCCGAACTGGGCCATGCCGTTGTCCCAGGCCAGGGCGGCCAGGTCGTTGAAGGAAAGGTCCCCGCGGCCTCCCACGTCGAAGGCCATGCCGACAACGCGGCCGTCGCCGATCAGCGCCGCCGCGGTGGTAGTCGTTGCGCCCGTCGTGGTCGTGGCGCCGGCCGCCGTCGTAGTGGTGGCGGCGCTAGTGGTGGTGGTGGCGGCAGTCTCTCCACAGGCGGCGACCAGCAAGGTCAGACCAGCCAGGAGTACTACCCATTTCACTTTTCGCAAGGGATCCTCCCGAGGTTGTCAAATCCGAGTACAGAACTCGGCTTGGGAAGATTAGCCAACGACAAAGTGGCCAGAGTCGGCGATACTGCCATTTTGTGGCGACGATCGACCTTGAGGCGGAACCCCCCCCGACCGCCTGGGGGGTGGCTGTCGAAGAGGCCGCCATCGGAGATTGGGCGATACGGTGGCAGGGGCGCCGGTTCGCTGTGCCGGCCTTCGATTACGACGGACTGCCCAGCTGGTCGGGCCGGCCCTGGTTCGATTTCTGTGGCCTCTCCGTGTCGGTGGTGGCCTGCCTATGGGTACCGGAGGGCGGAAATGAATGGGCGATCAACCACGAAGGCAGGTGGCTCGCCGACGCCCCGGCATTGTTTGCCTCGTTCCAACGCCGGTTGGGCCAAGCCGGGCCCCAAGGAATGGTCGAGCAGTTCCTCGAATTCTCGGAGGAAGACGCCGCCCACATGTTCTCGGGTCGGGGAACCCTGCAAATGGTCCCGGCGAGAGCGGTGCGCCTCCGCGAGGTTTCGGCAGCGATCGTGACGCGGTGGGGGGGGAGCTTCCAACATCTGGTCGACGAAGCGGGAGGAGACGGGCCGACGGTGGTCCGGTTGCTGGTCTCAACGGTGCCTGGTTACCGAGACGAGTGGGATTCCGAGGCGGGGCTTCTGGCCTTCAACAAGCTCGCTCACCTGGCGACGGCAATGATGAGTAGCCGGGCCCCGGCGCCCTTTGCACGGCTGGATGACTTTCCGGTGTATGCCGATTACATGCTGCCGAGGGTGCTCCGCCACATGGGCATTCTCGTGTATCGGCCGGAGCTGGCGGTGGCGGTCGAGGGACGGAGACTGATCGAGCCAGGTTCGCGCTGGGAGTTGGCGATCCGGTGGGCGACGCTCAAGGCCGCCCATTCCTTGCGGACGGCCCTTAACGAAAGAGGCAACCGTGTGACGACGCCCCAACTCGACTACCACCTGTGGTGGTCGTCGGTCCTCGGTCCGGAGGCGGACACCATGGGCGAGCACCACCGGACTCTGACCCTCGCCTATTAGATATGCAGGACTTCAGACCTCCTTCTTGGCTCCCACCCCCACGGGCTCAGGGACCGATGCCGGCGGCAGCGGAGCAGAAGTCATCGGCTGCCGGCGCCGGGTTGTCTGCCACCTCCACGCCAGCCACAGGACGGCCGGCACCCATATGAACGGGAGCAGCGAACCGGCCAGGAGGAGCAGGAATTGGCCCAACTGGACGAGCACTTTGTAACTGGCCTTCAGCCCCTCGGTGAACGTGGGGATGCCGCCAGGATCAACGGAGTCGATGAAGAAGGTCACCGTTACGGCCGCCTCACGGCCAGGAAGGGGCGTGCCGTCCTCGGCGACCGGTTGGGCGGTGGCGGTCGTTTGGGTGCGGATGTCTCGCTCGGCGGTGGCTTCGTAGGCAAGCAGGATGGATTGGCCGGGTTCGATGGTCGCCGAGGGATCGCCGAACACCACGATCGTGTCGTCGATCGTGATGTCGAGAATCGGGTCCCGCAGGGCAAGATCGGTCAGGTGGGTGTCACCGACGTTGATGAGCTCGAAGCACAGAGTGGCCGGACCGCCTTCGTCGACGGTGAGACCCTCGCCGCCAGGGCAGGACAACCCGGCCCCGTCATGACCGGGGTAGGCGGTCACGATCAGCCGGATCTCCGGACGGGCGGTGTCCTCGGTGATGGTCAGGACGATGGTGGCGAGGGAAACCATGTCCTCGAGGGTGCGCAACTGGCCGCGCAAGGTCTCGAGCTCGGTCTCCCGCTGCAAGAGCTGGCTCTCGAGGGCGGCAACAGCCTCGACCCCCTGGGCGGTCTCGAGGAAGCCTCGCAACCGCTCGACCGACGCCTCCGCCGTGTTGATGCGGCTCTTGATGTCGACGACCCGCTCGGTGACGTCGTCGGCCGACACGTTCTGGCTGCGCAGCTCGCCGATCGATCCGAGTCGATCAAGGGCGGTCTGGAAGTCCTCCGGGAAGACCTTGAAGGTGAGCACCGACTGCGGGTTGGGCGCCCCGATGGTGTGCTGGCCGAAAATGAAGCCCCCCAGGCTCGAGACGATGCGGGTTGCCTCCTCACCGGCTTTGACCACGTCGGTGACGGCAACCACCAGGTCGGCGGTGAAGATGATGTCGCGCCCGAGGTCGATGGGTTGGGCCAGCACCGGAGTCACCCCGCCGGATCCCACCAAGGATCTGTCCGGCTCCGCCGACGACTCCGGTGCGGCGGTAGTGGTTGTCGCGCCGGCGAAGGTCGTCTCCGGAGCGGCGTCGCCGGCGGCGAGCCCGCCGGAGACCTCGTCGAAAGTGGTTGCTTGGTCTGCGCTGGTACATGCCGCGGCGACCAACACCAGCACGGAGAGCGCCGCCAGGATGCGTCTCAGATGGACATTGCGTTGCACGTTTGATTCCCTCCTAAGGGGTCGCCGGTTGGACGTGCCCCCACCATGATCGGTTCCCGGCCGGGTGGGGATAAGGTTTCTTCCACCCCGGGACCACCACCGGGAGGCCGTTCCAGGAGGAGACATGAGAGTGTTCGTCGCCGGTGCCACCGGTGTGATCGGTCGGCGGGTCGTCGTACGACTCGTCCAAGCCGGTCACACGGTCACCGCAGTGGCCCGCAGCGCCAACAAGGCTCAACAGTTGACGGCCATGAACGCGACCCCGGTCTTTGTCGACCTGTTCGACGACGCCGCCGTGCATCTGGCGGTGACCGGTCACGACGCGGTCGTCAACCTCGCCACCAAGATCCCGCTCGGCGTCGCCGCAGTGCGACGAGCGGCCTGGGCCGAGAACGACCGCCTCCGCAGTGTCGCCTCGACCCATCTCGTCGACGGCGCCCTCGCCGCCGGGGTGTCGGTGTTCGTGCAGGAATCGGTGTGCTTCGGCTATGTCGACCGAGGCGCCGAGTGGATCGACGAAGGCACGACTGTCGCCCTCACCTCGCCCATCCGCTCGACGGCCAACGCCGAAGCGAACACCGCTCGGTTCGCCGCGGCCGGCAGCCGCGGTGTCGCATTGCGCTTCGCCATGCTCGTCGCCCCGGATGCCGCTCACACGATCGACTTGCTGCGCCTCGCCCGGCTTGGACGTCTTGCCATGGCGGGCGCGCCCGAGCGCTATCAATGCACCATTCATGCCGACGACGCCGCCGCGGCGGTGTTGGCCGCCGTCGAGCGCGCACCATCAGGCATTTACAACGTCAGCGACGACGAGCCCCTGACGGTGAGCGAGCACGCATCGGTTCTCACTGTTGCGATCGGCCGCCGGGTGGGGCCGTTACCGCGGGGAGTGCGCGACGCCGGTGGTGAGCTGACCGATCTTCTACGACGGTCACAGCGAGTCAGTTCGGCCAAGCTGACCGAGGCAACGGGCTGGCGTCCGGCCCATCCGTCGATGCGTGACGCCTGGCCAGAGGTGGTCGGACGGCTCGGCGGCCGCCAGGCGTCGACGGGTCCCATCACTCACCTTGGGCTGTGGCTGCTGGCGGCGTCGGCTCTGGTGATCGGCGTGCAGGCATTGTTCGCACCTCGTTGGTTCTACAACGAGTTTCCGTTGGGCCGGGGCTGGGTCGCTGCTGACGGTCCGTTCAACCAGCATTTGTTGCGCGACTTCGGCGCCCTCCAACTTGCCCTCTTCGTCGTGACCGTCGTGGCCATCGTGACGCGACGAGTCGGTCTGGCCCGTCTCGCCGGTGGCGCCACGTTGGTGTTCGCCCTCCCCCATCTCGTCTATCACCTCGGCCACCGCGGCAGTCTCGGGGACGCCGACCTCATCTCGAGCCTCGGCGCATTGACGATCACCGCAGCCGTAGCTGCCTTGACGCTCTTCCGTCCAGAGCACTAGTAGATCCGCGCACACCTCGCTCGGGGGGCGGATCGCGTCACGGCGGGGGTCCTGGTAAGTTGGGGTCGTCTCTCAGCGGGGAAAAGCGTGGCCTACGAACAGCAGAATGAACTCATCCAAGCGTTGGATCCGACCATCCGGACTCTTCTAAACGAGCACCGGGAGCGACGGACCCACTGGTATTTCCACGAGTTGGTTCCTTGGGAACAGGGCCGCAGCTTCCGCGACGAACCGTGGGACGTTTCCCAATGTTCGATCGGCGAGGCAGCCCGCACAGCATTGGTGCTCAACCTGCTCACCGAGGACAACCTTCCCTACTACCACTCGGCGCTCGAACGCCACGTGCCGAGCGACGGAGCCCTGGCCGAATGGAACCGGCTTTGGACCGCCGAAGAGGGCCAACACGCCATCGCCCTACGTTCCTACCTGCTCACCTCCCGCAATTGCGACCCGCGGGCACTTGAGGACGAACGATTGACGGTGATGAGCAGCGGGTACTACCCCGATTGGCGGAATCCCGCCGAGCTTTTCGCCTACACCACCGCCCAAGAGCTCGCCACCCGGGTCAGTCACCGCAACGCCGGCAGGGTCACCGACGACCCCGTCGCGTTCGAACTCATGAAGACGATCGCCGCTGACGAGAACCACCACTTCGTCTTCTACAAGGGTGTGATGGCGGCGATGCTTCGAGAGGCACCGGCGCTGGCCCTGGACGGCATTTACAGCGTTCTGGTCAACTTCCAGATGCCAGGCTCGGTCATTCCCGGTTTCCTCCGTCGCTCGATGGTGATCGCCAAAGCCGGCGTGTACAACATGCGGGTGCACCACGACCGGGTGGTCATGCCATTGATTCGAGATTGGGGCATCGAGAAGATCACCGGACTGTCGGCTCGGGCCTCTGAACTGCAGGAGAAGATCATGGCCTGGCCCTCGATCATCGTCGAGCGGGCCGAGCGCTTCGAAGCCAAGTATTCCCCAGTCACTGTCTGACCGAGCGGGCGCTAACCCTCCGAGTCGGCCATCTCCACCGCAGGGACGTCCGGCGTGGCGACCGCCTCGAAGGTCAGTTCCTGGTTCTCGTCGACGTCGACAATGATGGTGTTGCCGGCTTTGAATTCGCCGAGCAGCACGCGTTCGGAGAGAGGGTCCTCGAGCATCCGCTGGATCGCCCGCCGCAGCGGTCGAGCCCCCAGCTCGGGATCGTAGCCCTTCGTGCCCAAGTGACCCT
>CAYUKI010000075.1:0-8893 GCA_964445235.1 uncultured Acidimicrobiia bacterium
TGCCCTCACCGGCCAGCCGGTCGGCCTCCCGCAGCTTGCGGATGATCTGCTCAGGCGTATGCCTGCGTCGTTGTCGTGTCACCTCGATGATCCTCCTTCACCCACATTGTGGGCATCAGGACTCTCATCGGAGATGGACCGAAATCAGGGGGTCAGGCCACCAGCCTTGGTGTCGTCCCACGGAGCCGGCAGCGCCCGGGATATCGGGATGGTCGAGTAGGTCGAGGAGGTGGTCCATCTCGCTTGCCGATGGTGCCGTCGCATTTGGCAGCCGGTCGGCGATCAGATTTTCGAACACCCCCATTCCGGATGTTCGGTCGCCGGCCTGGCGCCCGTGCACATCCGCCAGCGACTCGGCCGTGGTTCGACCCTGGGTGAAGGCAGTGTCGAGGGCGTGGAGGAGGTCGGATTCTGACAAAAGACCGACCAGCGAAAGGAAGGCTTCTTCGACCGAAACGAGGGGGATACGGTCGATCGTTGATCGGCCGAGCACCGCGAAATACATCGACCGATGGACGGTAGCCAGCGGCGAGCGAGCGCTGCGGGTGAGCATCGTGACCACCTCGACGGCTCCTGGTCGAAATCCGTCCAGTTCGTGAAGGGCTGCCGCCGCCCGGCCGGTCAGCAAGGCCTCCGGGTGATGTAGCACCGCCGCCATCGCCCTCTGTTTCCAAGTGTTGGGCGTGCCTCTGACTCCTATCACCTGGGCGGCCAGCAATTCCCATCCCCCCCGACGGATGACGGCCTTGATCATCCCGGCGTCGACGCCCAATGAGGCAGCCTGGCGTCGGGCGAACAAACCTTGTTGGCGCTCGGCCAAGGATGTCACCCCGTCGAACCTGTCCATGGTGTGAAATCTGCGATCTCGGCTCGCCCATTTCAAGTAGGTCGTGCTCCCAGCCGGCCATCTTTTCTGCACAATGTGCAAGAACGGTCGATAATGCCTGTTCTTGCACATTGTGCAGAATCCAAAGATGGCCACGATCCGCCTACCCGACCAGATCGCCCAGGCAATGGTGAACCACGCCGAATTCTGTTCACCCAATGAGGCGTGCGGCCTCCTGGCCGGGGACGTCGACGGGAACTTCCGCATGGTCTACTGTCTCACCAATTCTGAGCGGTCGCCGGTGCGATTCACCATTGATCCCGTCGAACACTTCCGGGCGTTGAAGCACGCCGAACGGCAGGAGTGGGAATTGCGCGGCGCCTTCCACTCTCACCCGACCGGACCCCCCCAACCTTCCCTGACCGACACCGCCAGGCCTTATGGGGGCGGCTGGATCGACTTCATTGTCCATGCCGGATCGGTGCGTGCCTTCTCGGTCCAAAACGGCCGAAGCGTGGAGGTGCCGATCGAGCCGACCTCGGCACATCGAGACCCACTTCGGCCGTCATGGCCCAGGAGAAGGGCGGGCTCGGCCGACGAGGGCTGAGACCCAGCGCGCCACCGTGCCCGCGGGCGTGCACGACCAGTCGTAATCGACGATTTGGGGTGGACGGCTCGGGTCGGCGCAGGCCGGACAACTTGGATCTCTCTTGATCCGCACGGTTCGGAACTCTTGATCCAATGCGTCGTAGAGGAGCAGTTTTCCCACCAGAGGCTCACCGATACTGAGTAGGAGCTTGATCGCCTCCAGGGCTTGGATCGAACCGATGACCCCCGGCAGCACCCCAAGCACACCGGCTTCGGCGCAGGAGGGCGCCAGCTCGGGGGGGGGCGGCTGTGGAAACACACAGCGGTAGCAGGGCCCCTGGTAGGGGTGGAAAACCGACGCCTGCCCCTCGAAGCGAAAGATGGCCCCGTGCACCACCGGTATGCCCTGATGGAGCGAGGCGTCATTGATCAAGTAACGGGTCACGAAGTTGTCACTGCCGTCGACGACCAGGTCGTAGCCGGAGAACATGGCGATGACGTTGGCGGCCGACAAGCGTTCCTGATACGTCACGACCGACACGTCGGGATTCAGCGCCCGGATGGTTTCAGCAGCCGACTCCACCTTGGGCGCGCCCAGACGGTCCAGGTTGTGGAGGACCTGTCGATGCAGGTTGCTGGCGTCGACGACGTCGAAATCGACAATGCCGAGCGTTCCCACCCCGGCGGCAGCCAAGTAGAGGGCCACCGGCGAGCCGAGGCCGCCTGCTCCGACGATGAGCACTCGGCTGGCCAGCAGTTGGATCTGGCCGGCTTCCCCTACCTCGGGCAAGACCAGATGGCGGGCGTAGCGGGTGCGCTGGTCGAGCGGCATCCCGTCGGGGGCCGACCAGGCCAGCCCCTCGGACTGCCAGAGCTTGACCCCACCGCTCAAGTTGGAGACGTTTGAATAGCCCATTCGCGTGAGTAATTGGGTGCCAAAGGCCGACCGGGCCCCGACCGCACAGACCAGTACCACCTCACGATCGAGAGCCGGCACGGCGTCGGCGATGGCCTCGGGCAGCTGGCCCAGTGGGATGAGCACGGACCCGGGGATGTGACCCTGCTGGAATTCGACCGGCTCGCGGACGTCGACGACCACAATGTCATCCAAGCGGTCCGCAATCTCATGCGGCAACACCTGCGAGACACCGTGATCATGCAAGTCGGTCACTGGTCGGCGTCGATGTCGTAACGCTCGAGGGCATCGGCGAAGGCCGCCAGAGCAATCAACCCGGCCCGGGCCAGGCCCGAGATGACGGCAGTCACGACATGTCCGGTGTCGATCTCGAAAAACCGACGGAGCTCGGCCCGGGTGTCGGAGCGTCCAAAGCCGTCGGAGCCGAGGGGTATGAAGGTCGTGGGCACGAACCTGGCGATCTGGTCTGGCACCGCCTTCAAATAATCGGTGACCGCCACCACCACGGGTCCGGAGCCGGTCAAGAGCTCCGTGACCTTGGGAGTCCGGGCGGGAAGGTCGGGGTGCAGGCGGTTCCACCGTTCGATACCGAGTGCCTCTTCCCGGAGCCTCTTGTAGGAGGTGGCCGACCACAGTTCGGCGCTCACCCCATAGTGATCGGCGAGATCGAGTTGGGCGGACCGGGCGGACCCCTGGGCGGAACCCGAGAAGAGAATGGTGGCATGCCGCGGGAGCCCTTCGGGTCCCTCCGCCCATTTGTACAGTCCTTCGACGATGCCTTGCTCGCACCCGGGCGGCTTGGGCGGTTGGACGTAGTTCTCGTTGTAGAGGGTGAGGTAGTAGAAGATGTCCTCGGGTTGCGGGCCGTACATGCGCACCAAGCCGTCCTTGACGATCTCGGCAACCTCGTAAGCGAAGGCGGGGTCGTACACCTGACAGACCGGGACCACCGATGCCAACAACGGGGAATGCCCATCGTTGTGCTGGAGGCCCTCGCCCATCAAAGTAGTGCGGCCGGCGGTGGCCCCCATCAGAAAGCCGCGAGCCCGGGCGTCGGCGGCGCTCCAGATGAGGTCTCCGACCCGCTGGAAGCCGAACATCGAATAAAAGGTGAAGAACGGCACCATCGGCACGCCACGGGTCGCATAGCTGGTGGCGGCGGCGATCCAGGAAGCCATTGAACCGGCCTCGGTGATGCCCTCTTCGAGGATCTGACCATTCTTGGCTTCGGCGTACGACAAGAGCATGTTGTGGTCGACCGGCTCGTAGAGCTGTCCAACCGCCGAGTAGATCTTCAGCTCCTTGAAGAGTGCGTCCATACCGAAGGTCCGACCCTCGTCGGGGATGATCGGGACCACCCGAGAACCAATCCGAGGATCCCGGCAGAGACCTCGTAGCAGCCGGGTGAAGGCCATCGTCGTCGACGCCTGTTGTGCGCCGCTTCCGGCAGCGAAATTTGCGAATACCTGATCGTCGGGGAGCTGCAGCGGTTGGCGGGTGCGGACGACTCGGCTGGGCAGCGGTCCGTCCAGCGACTTGCGCCGCTCCATCAAGTACTGGTGCTCGGGTGAGTCGAGGGGTGGCCGGTAGTACGGGGGTTCCTCGTCTCCGGCCAGGGCCTCGGCGGGAATCTCCTCTTGGAGATGGAGGCGGTCCCGCAGACCTAGCAGCTGTTGGTTGGTGAGCTTTTTGATCTGGTGGGTGGCGTTACGACCTTCGACGTCGGGTCCGAGCGTCCAGCCTTTGATGGTCTTGGCCAGGATCACCACCGGAGCCCCGACCAATTCAGTGGCCCGTCGATAGGCCGCGTAAACCTTCCGGTAATCGAGGCCCCCTCTCCGCAGGTCCCAAACCTGTTCGTCGGTCCAATCCTCGACCATCTTGCGCAAACGGGGGTCGGGCCCGAAGAAGTGCTCCCGCACGTAGGCACCCGACTCGGTCTTGTAGCGCTGGTACTCGCCGTCCACCTTTTGGTTCATCTGTTCGACCAGTACCCCGTCGACGTCCTTGGCCAGGAGAGAATCCCAACCCGAGCCCCAGATGACCTTGATGACGTGCCAGCCGGCTCCCCGGAAGAGCGCCTCCAGCTCCTGGATGATCTTGCCATTGCCCCGCACTGGGCCGTCGAGTCGTTGCAGATTGCAGTTCACCACCCAGATCAGATTGTCAAGCCGCTCCCGCGTCGCCAGCGAAATGGCCCCCAAGCTCTCCGGCTCGTCCATCTCACCGTCGCCGAGAAAGCACCAAACCCGCGATCCGACGGTGTCGTCGATCTCGCGGTTGTGGAGGTAGCGGTTGAAGCGGGCCTGATAGATCGAATTGATGGGTCCGAGCCCCATCGACACGGTCGGGTACTCCCAGAAATCGGGCATGAGCCGCGGATGCGGATAGCTGGACAAACCGCCCCCCCCCACTTCTCGACGGAAACGATCGAGATGCGTCTCGTCCAAGCGCCTCTCCAGGTAGGCGCGGGCGTAGATGCCGGGGGCAGCGTGGCCCTGAAAGTAGACGTGGTCGCCCGGGAGGCCGTCCTCCTTGCCACGGAAGAAGTGGTTGAAGCCGACCTCGTAGAGGATGGCGGAGGAAGCGAACGTAGAGAGATGGCCACCGATGCCCTCGGCGGCGTGGTTGGCCTTGATGACCATGACCGCGGCGTTCCAGCGGATGAACCGTCGGATGCGCTTCTCCATGTATTCATCGCCCGGAAACCAGGGTTCCTCGGCGGCCGGAATGGTGTTGATGTAGGGACTCGTGACCGTCGAAGGTATGTCGAGGTTCAACTCGTGGGACCGCTCGATCAGCGTGTCCATGAGGAACTCGGCGCGGTGGGGGCCGCGGGCGGCGGCTACCGCGTCCAGCGAGTCGATCCACTCCCGGGTCTCGACCGGGTCGATGTCGGGTATCTGGTGGACGAAATCGTCGGCCAGATCCCGAGTGGGGTCACTTCGATCCGGCATCAATCCAGCCTACCCCTTGGTGGCGACTTGGTCCGCAGCCCAAGAGAGGACTTCTCGAACGAAGCGCGGCCCGGCGTCGAATTGCGGGCAATGGGCTGTGCCCTCCATCTCGATGTGGCGCCAGTCGGGTCGGAGCGAGGCGAGCCAGCGCACAGAATCGGTGGTCACGACCTTGTCCGAGACGCCTTGGACTATGAGGGCAGGAGCGGTGATCGACCGGATCAGCTCGGTGAACCTCTGGCGGCGGGCGATGAAGATGCCGATCGCACGACCCGAGGCGCTGAGCGCCTCCACCGACCACGGCATCTGGCGGCGGGCCACGGCCATCTTGGTCGACGCAGCGATGAGGTAGTCGGGGACGGCGGATCGATTCGCGCACACCATCCCGAGGGTGTCCCAGACCTGTTGGTCCGGGCTTCGCCGGCCGGTCCACCTTCGAATGTAGGCAGGTCCTAGCCCAGGCAGGGCCTGGATGAAGAGACGGGCGGCGATGGCAGGGTCGACCCGGTTCGGCCCGGGGGGCGGGGGACCGGCCGGGGAGACCAGCACCAAGGCTCTTGTCTGCTCTGGCCGAGCGGCGGCCTGGAGCTCGGCCACCAACCCACCCATGGAGTTGCCTACCAAGAGGGCTGGGCTGCCCAGGTGGTCACAGACCTGCTCGACGGTGCGCCGGTGAATCTCCAGCGAATACCCTCTCCGAGGTGGCGTGAATCCGAAGCCGGGCAGATCCACCGCCACGACCCGTCCGAGCTTTCGGAGTTGATCGCCCACCGCCAGCCAGTTGACATGTGATCCCCCCAGACCGTGCAGCAGCAGCACGTTCTCGCCCTCCCCGCCGAAATCGGCGATATGGGTGGGACCGTCGGGGAGCGGCAGGTAGCTGAGTTCGGGCATCCGAAACAACGTTACAGCTGGTGTAGGGTGACTCAGAGTGCGCGTGCTGTTGATCTCGACCTACGAGCTGGGACATCAGCCGCTACACGTTGCCTCACCGGCCGCCGCCCTCCTCAACGCGGGCCATTCCGTCCGGTGCCTCGATCTTTCCGTCGAACCCTGGAACGACGACGATTTCGAATGGGCCGAAGCTGTGGCGATGTCGGTTCCCATGCACACCGCCATGCGGCTGGCCGTGCGGGCGGCGAAACGGCTGAAGCGAAGTTGGCCCGACCTCCCCGTGTGCCTTTACGGCCTGTACGCGGCGATGGACCACGACCGTACGGTCGGCTCGCTGGCCGATCACGTGATTGCTGGTGAGTACGAAACTGGTTTGCTGAGCTGGCTCGACCACCTCCGCCAGGGCTTACCTATGGGCGCCGTTCGCATTGACCTCGGCAAGACCGCTTTCCGAACACCGGCCCGTCATCTCCTTCCCCCGCTTGAGCGGTACGCCCACCTCCAGTGGGGAGGCGAACACCGTCTGGTCGGATACGTCGAAGCGAGCCATGGCTGCCGGCACCGCTGCCGGCATTGCCCGCTGCCCGTCGTCTACGACGGCCGTTATCGAATCGTGGACGAGGAAGCGGTGCTCGCCGACGTCGAGCAGCTGGAGGCGGCGGGGGCCCGTCACATCACCTTCGGCGATCCCGACTTCCTCAACGGACCTGCCCAGGCACGCCGGGTCGTGGCGGCCTTCAACTCGGCATTCCCGAACCTCACATTCGACGTCACCGCCAAGGTCGAGCACATCCTCAAGCACGAGGAGCTATGGGGGGACTTCGCCAAACGGGGACTCATCTTCGTAGTGTCGGCGTTCGAGACCACCAGTGACGACCTCCTGAAGCGTCTGGAAAAGGGGCATACCGTTGCCGAGGCGGCCAATGCTGTGTCTGTGCTCAGGGACTGCGGAGTCGACATCAAGCCTTCCTGGCTCCCTTTCACTCCCTGGACGTCGGTAGAGGACCTGGCCGACATCGCCGACTTCATCGTCGAACACGACCTCGTCGACAGCGTCGACTCGATTCAGATGGCCATTCGATTGCTTATACCCGAGGGGTCGTTGATCCTCGATCTACCCGAGATCCTTCCCTATCTCGACGAGTACGACGAGGCCGGTCTCACGTACCGATGGTCGGCCGCCGACGTCCATGTCGACGATCTCTACGAGGAGGCCTACGCCTTGGTGGAGGCCGGCGCCACCACCGCCGAGATGTGCCGGACGGTGGCCGCCTGGGCCGGTCGCTCGCTGGGGGTGACCTCGCTCGAGCACCCGTCGAGGCCCCGGCTTAGCGAACCCTGGTTCTGTTGAGCCGAGCCCACCGGCGCTCAGTTGAGCGCCATCGACGAGGATTAGTGCACCGTCTGGTAAATAATCGTGGGGTCTCGCCGGCCCACGACGCCCCTGGCGGCGTCCTCCTCCTCGACGCAGCGCATGGGCTGCGCCTTCGTCGTGCGTCCTGGCCAGGAACGCCGTGGCCTCGCCGATACCCTCACGCTATTTCCCAGACAGAGCACTAGATTCGACGACGTGGCGCCTACCCTTGGCCAACGCCACTGGGCAGACGCATTCCGGCCCCGGTCCGAGGACGAAACCGGCTCCAGGGAAGGCCTCAGACCCTATCCGAGCTTCGGTCAGATTGGTGAAGATTCGCGGATCGAAGGGAGTCAGCCGATGAGCGGCGAGCTGGTTTTGGAGGCGACTGGGCTCCGCAAGCGGTTCGGAGATAATCAGGCCGTCAATGGTGTTGACATCTCGGTCGGGCCGGGTGAGACGTTCGGCTTACTGGGACCCAACGGGGCCGGCAAGACCACCAGCATCTCGATTATCGCCGGCCTTCTCGCCGCCGATTCGGGGAGCGTCATGGTGGCCGGGCGGCCGATCAATACGAGGAGCACGGATGCCAAGGCAGCCATCGGTCTCGTGCCCCAAGACCTTGCCATCTACCCCGACCTCTCGGCTCGAGAGAACCTCACGTTCTTCGGCCGCCTGTACGGCATGAAGGGCCCTTCGCTGGCGAAGCGAATCGCGGAGGTGCTGGACGTCATCGGGCTGGCCGACCGCGCCAACGACCGCACGAAGGAGTTCTCGGGCGGGATGAAGCGCCGCCTCAACATCGGCATCGGGTTGTTGCATCAGCCGACCCTACTGATTCTCGATGAGCCCACCGTGGGCGTCGATCCCCAGTCGCGTAACGCCATTCTGGAAAGTGTCGAACAGTTGTCCCGGGCCGGGATGGCCGTGCTCTACACCACCCATTACATGGAGGAGGCCGAGCGCCTCTGCGACCGCGTGGCGATCATCGATCAGGGGGTAGTGAAGGCGGAGGGGACCCGACGCCAACTTGTGGAACTGGTTGGGGAGGCCGATCGCATTCATATCACGGCCACGGGCGACCTCCAGGCAGCGCGGGCGGCGGCTGCCTCGGTTTCGGGCGTGCTGGAGGCAACCGTGGCCGACCACTCGATCGAAGTCATGGCCGGCATGGCGTCTTCGCTGCTGCCGGAGGTCCTGGCGAGGGTGGCGGCAGGTGGTGCAGCTATTACCTCGGTGGCGGTGATCGAACCGAACCTCGAAGCTGTCTTCTTGCACCTCACCGGGAAAGCGCTGCGCGACTAGTGCACCGTCTGGTAAATAGTCGTGGGGTCTCGCCGGCCCACGACGCCCCTGGC
>CAYUKI010000076.1:0-8893 GCA_964445235.1 uncultured Acidimicrobiia bacterium
TGGCACCTTCGGGCGAGACGACCGGGCCGACCACCGCCCACGCCACCGCCAGGTTGATGCATCCCCCCGATGCGAAGAGGACCCGGCCGATGCGGTTGCCGGGCCGCCGGACCAAGATCATGGCGCCCACCACCGGAAACCCGACCCAAGAGAGTGCCCAGAACCGGTCGAGACCATCCTCGGCAGTCGCCAGCGCCGCAGCGCCAACGGCTGCGGTCACTTGGGCGGCCATCATGAACAGAAGGACTGGAACCCTCAAGGCAGACCGCCCCCCCCCGAACCGGTTCCATCGAGGTCGACCAGCGCACCGTAGAGCTCGGGTCGCCGGGTCCGGAAGAGACCCCACGACCGCCGGTGTGATCCGATCTCGTCGAGGTCGAAGGAGGCGATTAGTACCGAATCCTGATCACGTGGAGCGGTCGCCACGATCTCGCCAGTGGGGCCGGCGATGAATGACGACCCATAGAAGTTGACCGTGCAATTAGACCCCTTCTCTTCGCCGTAGCGGTTGGCGGCTACCAAGGGGACCATGTTGGCGCCGGCGTGTCCCTGCATGACCCGTTGCCAGTGGTCACGGGAATCAAGTTCGGGATCGAGTGGCTCAGAACCAATGGCGCTTGGGTAGAACAGCACCTCCGCCCCGGCCAGGGCCATTGCTCGGGCCGCCTCCGGGAACCACTGATCCCAGCAGATGCCCACCCCGACCCGACCGTAGCGGGTCGTCCACACCCGGAACCCGGTGTCACCGGGAGAGAAGTAGAACCTCTCCTTGTACCCGGGGCCGTTGGGAATGTGGCTCTTTCGGTAGTGCCCGAGCACGGCACCGCCGGCGTCGATCACTGCGATGGTGTTGAAGAAGCCTTGATTGGCCCGCTCGAAGAGGCTCACCGGTAATACCACGTCGAGCTCTGCCGCCAGACCGGTCATCCGTTCAACTGCCGGGCTGTCCTCGATCGACCTCGCCCACTCGAAGAAGGACGGGTCTTCGTCCTTGGGGAAATAGGGATGGGTGAAGAGCTCGGGGAGTTGGATGATCTGGGCCCCGGCGGCGGCAGCCTCTCGCACCGCGGACTCGGCCCGGTCGAGGTTGACGGCGGGATCGGCGTCGACCCTCATCTGGACCGCTGCCACCCTGACCGTCCGCACCCGCCGGAGGATAGGTTGACTGCCCGACCGAGGGGTTTTCGGCGCGGTTGAGATACCTGAAGAGTTGAACGGATCTGGGTCCTAAAATGCCCGAATGGCGCCAGCAGCTCAGGAGGACGGCAGATGACGGTAAGCATGATCGCCGACAAGGTCCTCGACTGCTCCGGCCTGCTTTGTCCGATCCCCGTGCTGAAGACCTCCAAGGCCATCAAAGACGTTGAGGTTGGCCAGATCTTGCAGATGATCGCCACCGATCCGGGCGCCCCCCTCGACATGGAGGCCTGGGTTCGGCAGACCGGTCACGAGATGGTGGCGCAGGCCAACGAGAACGGCAATTTCCTTTTCTGGTTCCGACGAACAAAATAGGCACGACGGAGAGACGTTATGACCGCAACGATTGACGCCACCATGAATCAGATCTTGTCTGCTCCTGAGGAAGGCAAGCCCAAGTCCCTGGCCCTGGTGGCATCCAAGGGAGGCCTCGATCAGGTGTATCCGGTCCTGATCATGGCTTCCACCGCCGCCGCCCTCGGGTGGGACACCCACGTCTTCTGCACCTTTTACGGCCTTGACATCGTTCACAAGAAGCGCAACAAGAAGATGAAGGTGGCGGCGGTCGGCAACGCCGCCTCACCCCCACCGCTCCAAGGTAGAGAGTTCCGGGTTCCCACTTTCCTCGGCATCCTGCCGGGAATGAACTCGGTGGCTACCTGGATGATGAAGAGCTGGATGAAGAAGTCAAACATTCCCGACATCGAGGAGATGATGCAGATCTGTCTCGAATCGGGCGTTCATTTCTACGCCTGCTCCACGACCCTTGGGGTCATGAACATCAAGATGGAGGACATCATCCCGGAGGCGTCGTGCCTGGGGGCCACCGCCTTCCTGGACGTAGCTTCCCGGGCGGACGTCGCCCTCTTCGTCTGAGGTACGTCTGGCAGCCTGACCGAGCCACCGGTGCGGCTACCTTTTCGTCGGGTAAACAGAGTCGCCGAACGCGCCGGGAGCGGGCCAGTTTCTATCGACCCGCCCCCCTCGCCTCGTTGTTGATCGGTCAAGTTGTCACCGTTGTCCGGATCAGCTTTCGCCGGTCAGGCTCGACTTGCCGCGATGTAGGTCGACCATCGCTTGGCTCACGGCCTCCTGGATCTCGACCACCCGGGCCCCGAACTGGCCTTTCTGGCTCTCGGCCCGGGCCTGACTGCGGGCTTCTTGGATCTCGGCCAACCGGGTCTCCCATTGGGCCTTCTGACTCTCGGCCAGCGCCTGATAGCGGCCCGCTTGGATTGCCTGGAGCTGGGCTTCCCAGATTCCTTTCTGGTGTTCGGCGAAGCTCTCGTAACGAGCCGCTTGGAGCTCCCGAACCCCGACGCTCCGGTTGGCGGCGACAGCCTCGAAGGCTCCCCAACCCGCCAGCATCCCGATCAGCACTCCAGTCACCACCTTATTGGTAATCCGCTTCTTGGCGGGCTCCGGTGTGGCCAGGGTGGTGGTCTCTTTTTCGAGCAGCTGGGTCATTTCGAACCTCCTCGTCGTGTTGCTGCGTGTTGCTGCCGGCGCCACCATGCCTGAGGCCGCTCAAGAGCCTGTCGAGGAGCGCTCTATTTTCGATCTATGGCCCTCCACGCCAGTGTTCCCCTACCCTGCTTTGGCTGATTAGCGAGGAGGGCAATGGCACGAGTGGTCGGGATCGGAGGGGTGTTCTTCAGGTCGGCGGACCCGAGCGCCTTGCAGGCGTGGTACACCGCCCACCTCGGATTACCGGCGGACGAGGACGGATACGTGGTGCTCCGCTGGGAGGGAGAGGGGACAACCACGTGGGCGCCCTTTCCCATTGACTCCTCCTATTTCGAACCGACCACGGTTCCCTACATGATCAACTACCGCGTCGACGACCTCGACGAGATGCTCGCCCAGCTGCGGGCCTCCGGCGTGGAGGTCGACTCCCGGATCGAGGAGCATCCTTACGGACGCTTCGGGTGGGCCCGTGATCTCGAAGGAAACCGCTTCGAACTTTGGGAGCCCGCTCCCGGTCACTGAAGCTGTCTCCTCAGAGCTGGGTCAGGTAGGCCTCCCAGATCTCGGGTTTGAGACGGCCCCGAACCGGGACCGGGAATCCAGCGGCGCGGGCCCAGGTTCGCACCTCGGCGGTGGTGGGCTGACGGTCTGGTAGCTCGCCGGCGGCAGGAAGGGTGAGCTCGAACTCCCTGGCACCTTGTTCCTGGTGATGGTGGGCGAGGGCCGCTCCTAGAAAACGGTAGGTCCACTCCTCGGCCAGCGACCGGCTGTCGCAGAACACGATGGGAACCTCGGGGAAGCGGACCTGGGCTTCGGCGAGGCCTTCCGCCACGATCAATGGACGCACCCGTTCGAGTTTCAGCACCGACCCGTACCGGTCCTCGACTGCCACCGCCGCCCGGGGCAGCGCGGCCAGGGCCGCCAGCAAGTATCGGAGCTTTCCGCTGGTGAGAACCGCTACGAGGTCGGCGAGAGTCTTGCGTTCCACCGAGGCCACGATCTCGCCATCCACCTCCACCGCATAGTCGCCGGCGGGCACGGTCCTCCTTGTAGTGGTGGCTTGCTGGCGGGTGAACCGCCAGGGGTAACGCTCGTGGCTGTCGACGACGATCTGGAGCTGCTGCCCGGAGGCCCGACCGGCGGGGAGCCGGAGGTTGGGACGGGCCTGTTTGGCGGTGCGGGCCGTTTGCCAGAAGATCATCTCCCGACCCCGGGCCACGGTGAACACGAACTGAGAACGGTTCTCTCGACCTCGATCGAGCACCAAATCGACGGCGGCCCCTCGCCGCACACACGATCGCACTGCCACCCGCTGAATAACCTCTGGTTGGTCGGGCCAGCCTTCCGCCCGATGGCAGTAGACCTTGGCGGTGCGGGGCCAGACGTCGCGGACCTTCAAGACCACGCCCCCCCCACCCAACGGGAGCCTCACCAGGTAGGGGAGCGTCGAGGCCGGGTCGGGGTTGAGGGCGATAACGAAGTCGTCCATACAGCCAAGTCTGTCACATCCGATCAGTGTCGGCTCCGTGCAGCCCGGCTCTGCTTCAATCGTCGCGTGTCGCGCCGGCTCTCCGATTACCGGGTCCTGTCCTTCGATTGCTACGGCACGTTGATCGATTGGGAGACCGGGATTTGGGATGCCTTGCGGCCGCTGCTGATGGCTAACCACCACACCGAAGTAACCCGTACCTCGGCGTTGCAGTCCTTCGCCCGATTCGAGGCAGTCCAAGAGGCCGCGACCCCCACCGCTCCCTATCCAGCCGTGCTCAGATCCGTCCACCGAGCTATCGCCGATCACTTCTCGTTGGAGACCACCGCCGAACTCGACCAGGATTTCGCCGCCTCGGTGCCCAATTGGCCGGTGTTTCCCGATACCGCCGACGCCCTGCGCCGCCTGCAGAGCAAGTACCGACTGGTGATTCTCTCCAACATCGATCGGCTCGGCTTCGCCGCCTCCCAACGAAAGATTGGTGTCACCTTCGACGCCGTCTTCACGGCCGAGGAGATCGGGTCGTACAAACCCGATCGGCGCAACTTCGAATACATGCTGGCGAGGCTGCACGACAGCTTCGGTGTCGAGCCGAGCGATGTGCTGCATGCCGCCCAGAGCCTCTATCACGATCATGTGCCGGCGGTGGCGCTCGGCTTGGCAACGGCTTGGATCGATCGTCAACGGCTCTCCGCCGGAGGCGACTGGGGGGCCACCGCCGAGATGGTCGACCGACCTGCCACCGACTACACCTTCTTCTCCTTGGCGGAGCTGGCCGCCGCAGTCGAGGCGGAGGGCTGATCGTCGATGGGAGCGCTGAATGGCACGTTGGTGGTGGATCTGACCCGGGTGCTGGCGGGGCCGCTCGCCACCATGCTTTTGGGCGATATGGGCGCCGACGTCATCAAGGTGGAACGACCCGGCGCCGGCGACGACACCCGCTCCTGGGGCCCTCCCTTCGTGGGGACCGAATCCGCCTATTACCTGAGCGTCAATCGCAACAAGCGAAGCCTGACTCTCGATCTCGGTAGCGACAAAGGGAGAGAGATCCTGGCGCGGCTCATCCGGTCGGCCGATGCTGTCGTTGACAACTTCAAGCCCGGCACCTTGGAGCGTTGGGGCTTCGACGGAGCCTGGTACGACCGGCACGCCCCCGCGGTGGTTCGCTGCACCATCAGCGGCTACGGATCGAGCGGACCGATGGCGGGCCGCCCCGGTTACGACTTCATCCTGCAGGCCGAAACGGGCCTGATGTCGATCACCGGTGAACCCGACGGCGGGCCGATGAAGCTAGGGGTGGCGATCGTCGACATTTGTGCCGGCCTGCTGGCCACGATCTCGGTGCTGGGAGGGCTTGCCGCCCGGGCTTTGACGGGCCGCGGGCAGCGCACCGAGGTCAATCTCTACGACACCGGGCTGCTGATGCTCGCCAACGTGGCCGCCAACTACCTGGCCACCGGGACACCATCCGGGCGGTTCGGAAACAGCCATCCCAACATCGTCCCCTACCGCAACTTCCGAGCCTCCGACGGTGAGGTGGCAGTGGGGGTCGGCAACGACGACCAATTCGTGAGGCTGGCGGCCGTGCTCGGGTACCCCGAGTGGGCGGTCGATCCTCGCTTCGCTGCCAACCGCGATCGAGTAGCCAACCGGTCGACCATCGACACTCTTATCCAAGGGGTGATCGGAACCGCGAGCCGGGCCCACTGGGTGGAAGCCCTAAACGAGGTGGGGGTGCCGGCAGGTCCGATCAACGACGTTGCCGAGGCGTTGACCTCCGAGCAAGCCCGGGGGATGGTGACAGAGGTCGATCACCCCCTCGCCGGCATGATCCGATTGCTGGGCTTGCCGATCCTCTTCGAGGGGACGCCTGCTGCCATCACCCGCCATCCCCCCCTGCTTGGTGAACACACGGTGGAGGTCCTAACCGAGTTCTTGAGGATGACCCCCTTCGAGGTCGAGGCGCTGCAAGCCGCCGGTGTGGTGTGAGCGGGACGGGTGATCCCTTGGTACAACCGCCCGCGGGAGACCCGGTCGCCCGGCTCGAGCATGTCTCCGTTCAGCGCGACGGGCAACGCATCCTTTCCGACATCGATTGGGAAATAGGAGGCGGGGAGCGCTGGGTGCTGTTCGGCGCCAACGGCTCTGGGAAGACGACGCTCATCGACGTCCTCTCCACGTACTCGCGTCCAACCCACGGCTTGGTGACACTTTTCGGTCGCCGGTCTGGCACCGTCGATGTTCGAGATCTGCGCAAGCGGATCGGCTACGTCGGCCCGGCTCCGACCTCCTATGTCCGGACCCATCTTCGATCAATCGATATTGTCGTCACCGGACTGCACGCCAGCTTCGTGGACACTCACTGGCACCACTACACGGACGTCGACTGGGACTTCGCCAACGCCTGTCTTTGCACCGTGCAGGGCGAGAACCTGACCGAGCGGACCTTCTCGACCCTCTCGGATGGCGAGAAGAAACGGGTCCTGATCGCCCGTGCGCTGATGACCGGCCCCGAGCTGCTGCTGCTCGACGAACCGGGGTCCAGCCTCGACTTGGGAGCCCGGGAGCGATTGGTCGATTCGCTGGCCGCGTTGGCGGCCGAGCGGACATCGCCACCCGTGGTGCTCGTGACCCATCACGTGGAGGACATCCCGCCCGGCTTCGACCACATTCTGATGCTCGCCGGCGGGCGAATGGTGGCCAAGGGCAGGCTTGAGGAAGTGCTGACGTCGCAAACGCTGTCGACCGCCTTCGAGATGCCCCTCGAGGTGGAACAGCGCGGTCAGCGCTGGCGGGCCTGGTCTCCCTGAGCCAATTGGCCATCGGCCGCCGTGAGATTCAGGAGTCGTTCAGCATTCCGCCCGTAGGTTGACCTTGTCGGACCGGAACCCCCACATCTACCGGGCACCTACAACAGAAGGAGTGGCAGTCATGAAACGTGTCGTTGTTTTCTTGGTGGCGAGCCTGACGGCTGTGACCGCGCTCGTCGCCTCGGCGTCGGCGCCGGTGGTCGAGTTCAAGCGAGCCCAACTCCGGGTCGAGGTCAACTCCACGGATGGAGACGCCGGGTTCCAGATCGACCTCGACCATGAGCCGTGGAGGTCGGTCACGCTCCGCACTCCCGACGGACAAAAGATCCTCGACGTGATCAACCTGGGCGTGCTGCGCGGATACGGGTTGACCGAGCTGTTCTCGGAATCGAGCGAACCGCCGTTCACCGAGTTCCCGCTCGCCCAGTTCAAGAAGCTGTTCCCCGAGGGCGACTACGTCCTGGAAGGAGTGGCGATCGACGGCACGCTGATGCGGAGCATCGTCACTCTCACCCACGACTTCCCGGCCGGTCCGAAGATCACGGCTCCTACCGCCGATTCGACGGTCGGCGCCGACGAGCTGGTGGTCCGCTGGAAGTCGGTGACGCGACCGGCGGGCATCAAGATCGTGGCTTACGAGGTGCTGGTCGTCTCCGACGCTGATCCCGTGAGAGTGTTCTCCGTCGACCTTCCGGCCAACGCCACCAGCGTCGCCGTTCCCGCTGAATTCCTTCTCGATGGGGACTACAAGGTGGAAGTCCTGGCAATCGAGAAGAGCGGAAACCAGACCCTGTCCGAGATCGCGTTCACGGTCGGATAGTCAATCGATCGGTTCGGCCATGTACCACTCGACGAATTCGGTGCACCTGCCTGCGGGGTCGAAACTCAACACCCAGATGTTCCCGAAGACCTGTCCGTCGGCGTACCGGGTCTGGCCGGTGGCCACCGCGCGGTTGCCCTCCATCAGCAAGGGTCGATAGGAGGCCTCCCAAGAATCCGGCGGGTCTGGTTCCTGCAACCACCCCGAGACGATGGCTTCGACGCCCCGAATGGGTTCGCCCCAGGGGTGGAATGCATAGCTGGCATCATCAGCGAATAGTGCCCCGATCTGATCGGGGTCGTAGGTGCGCCAGGCCTCCACATAGGCGTCCAGCCAAGCCTGAACCCGCTCTGGAGTCACCGATGTTGGACTGGGCGCGGGGTGCTACCCATCACGGAGCGCCCCCCGGTCGCGCATCTTGGCAACGACCTTGTCGGCCATGGCGACTTGCTTATCCGCCGGCATCATGGACCCGAAACGCGAGTCGAGCTTCTGACGCAGCTCCGATTCGGTGAGACCGGTCCAGGCGGCCTTCTGGGCCGCCACGAATCGTGCTGCCATCGCCACCCCGCCGATGAACAACGCCAACTTGAAAAGTCTCTTCATTGCACGCCTCCTTATCGCCTTGGCCCCCTCAGTGTATGGCGAGTTGCGAACCCTGGGTTCCAGGTAGTACCCAGGACTACCCAGCGCCCACAGATCAACCCTGGGCTGAAAGCCTAAGGGGTTGGACGACGCCGGGAGGAGGCGGTGCTAGCGATCATGGAGTGGTGGAGGTCGCTCGGCTGAGCCGGTGGCGTCGCCTCCTTATAGGATCCGAATGCAATGAGCAGACCCAAGCTGATCGACACGCTGAGGTCGGTGGTGGCGTTCGGTCCGATCGAACTAGATCCGGTCAAGCGGAGGTTGGCGAAAACCGCCAGTGTCTCCGACCTGCGGAGGATTGCCCGGCGGCGGTTGCCTCGGAGCGTCTTCGACTACATCGATGGGGGAGCGGAGTCGGAGAGCACGCTACGGCGTAACTCGGAGGCTTTCGGTCTGATCGAGTTTCGACCTCGGGTGCTGCGAGACGTCTCTGATGTCGATCCCTCCACAACCTTGCTGGGCAAG
>CAYUKI010000077.1:0-8854 GCA_964445235.1 uncultured Acidimicrobiia bacterium
TGGACACCGCAATCATCGCGCTCGCGGCTAGCATCGTCGTCACCCCTTTTCTCCGTCGTACATCACTCTGTCCACTGGAACTCACTTGAACCGAACGGTGACCGGCCCCAATCGGTCGAAGTCGGCTCTCACCACATCGCCGCTTGCGACCGGGAAGGCGGCGTGGAGTGCTCCGGTCATCACCAGATGACCGGGTTCCAACCCCCCCCCGAACGGAGCGAGGGCATTGGCAAGCCAGGCCACCGCCGCCACCGGGTTGCCGAGGGCGGCCGCCCCTGCTCCGGTCGCCATGGTTTCGCCGTTGCGGGCCACCACCATCCCGACCAGGCGGGGATCCCACCCCGCCGTGCGGACAACCCGCGGTCCGAGAACGGTGGCCGCCGAGCTAGCCAAATCCGAGATGGTGTCGACCAGCTTGATCTTCCAGTCCCGAATGCGGCTGTCCACCATCTCTATGGCCGGGACCGCCCCCGCGATGGCGAGGGCGGCTTGTGAGGTGGTCACCCCTGGACCGGCCAGGGGTCGCTCCAATTGGAAAGCGATCTCCGCTTCCACCTTGGGTTGGATGTAGCGGGACTGGTCGATTTCGACGCCGTCGTCAAAGACCAAATTCGAGAGGAGCGGTCCGTAATCGGGCTGGTCGACACCGAGAAGCTGCTGCATGGGCCGGGAGGTCAGACCGAGCTTGTAGCCGACGATCCGTCCATCCTTGCCCATCAGCAGTTGGACAAGCTGTTGCTGGATGCGATAGGCGTCCTCGACTTCCAGCTCGGGATTCGTGGTCGTCAATGGATCCATGGGGGTGCGAGTGAGCCACGCCTCGTGCAGGCGGGCCGCGACCTGCTCGTGGATCGTCATCGCAGTCCCCGTCCTCAGTGATCCGGTCGGCGCGACATCGCCGCCACGTCGCTGACCGGTTGGCCTTGTTTGTATCACAGGCTCAGCGCACCCGGGTGCGGCTCTGCTCGCGTAGGTACTGGAGAAGGTACCACGGTCCTCCCCCCCCCGTACCGGAGGTACCCGAGGCCTTCCATCCGCCGAACGCCTGGATGTTGGGCCAGGCTCCCGTGGTGGCTCCCGCTCTCCGGTTGACGTAGGTGACGCCTGCCTCGATGGAGTCGAAGAAGCGGTTGATCTCGCTTTCGTCCATCGAGTAGAAACCCGCGGTCAGTCCGTATTCGGTGTCGTTGGCTCGCCGTATACCCTCTTCGACCGAGTCGACCGGGCCCACCACTACCAGGGGTACGAAGAGCTCACGGCTCCACACCCAAGAATCGAATGGGACGGTGACCACGGTGGGCTCGACGAAGGTGCCTCGCCCCAGGTCGCCTTCGCCGACGGAACTTCCTCCGATCAGCACGTCGCCGCCCTTGGCTCGAACCTCTTCGACAGCCTCGGCGAACCGGGCAACCGCTTTCCGGTCGATGACCGGCCCCACGAAGGTCCCCCGCTCGATGGGGTCGCCGAGCTGGAGCTTTCTCGTCTTTTCCACCAGCAATTCGACGAACCGGTCGAAGGCCCGCCGTTCCACGTAGACCCGGGAGGCCGCCGAGCACTTCTGGCCGGAGAATCCGAAGGCGGCTCGCATTGTGCCTTCGGCGGCGAGGTCGAGGTCGGCCTTGGCCGAGACCACGACCGGGTTCTTGCCGCCCATCTCGCACACGGCCGGTTTGGGCATGGTCTTGGCGAATCCCTTGTAGATCCCCATTCCCACCTCGTAGGAACCGGTGAAGGTGATCCCCGCGACGTGCTGATGTTCGGCAAGGGCCCTGCCGACCACTGCCCCGGCCCCGGTGACGATCTGCATCGCTCCGGTCGGGACTCCGGCCGTCATCATGGCCTCGTAGAGCTTGAGACCGGTGAGGGCGCCGGCGTTGGAGGGTTTCAGCACGACGGTGTTACCGGTGAGCAATGCAGCAGTCGACGGTCCCCCCGCCAGAGCCATCGGGAAGTTGAACGGAGAGATCACCGCCCATACGCCGTATGGTCGGAGCACCGAGGCGTTGTCCTCATTGGGGGAGAGCTTGCCGAGGGGGGTGACGAATCCGTTGTGCTGTTCCATCTGATGGGCGTAGTAGCGGCAGAATTCGGCGGTCTCGGCTACGTCTCCCAGAGCCTCCAACCGGTTTTTACCCACTTCAAAGGCGAGGAGGGCTGCCAGCTCCGGCGTCTGTTCGTCCAGGACATCTCCCAACCTGCGGATGATCGCCACTCGTTCTCGCCAGGGAGTGGCGGCCCAGGTGGGCTGATATTCGAGGGCGGCAGCGACGGCGTCGTTGAGGTCGGCGACGGTGGCCTGGGAGTAGCGCCCGATCAGGAGCTGCTGGTCGATCGGGGAGTACTCCTCGTACCAGCCCTCTCCGTGACGGGGCCGGCCGCTGACGTAGAAAGGATGATCCTGACCCAACCAGCCGCGGGCGATCTCGATCCCCCGTTCGTAGGCGGCGTGGAGCTCCTCGTTGTCGGCCGACATGGTGGCGTAGGTGATTTGGGTGGCCATGTTTCTCCTCTCGCCTCCCACGATAACCCGAGAACCATTTCCGCCGTCCCTGCGTACGGAGCCTTGCGGGCCAATTTGCCCGCTCGAGGAAGGAGGAACGAATGAGGAGATTCCTCATCTTGTCAGTGGGGGCAACGCTGGTGCTCGGGTTGTCTGCATTGCCGGCCAGCGCCACTGTCCATGAGATCGTCGGGCAGTGGTGCTCGGGTCACGATCCCTTGGCCCCCCCGGGAATCAGCGGTGGTAGCAACGCCGACAACTTCGCCCAGCCGCTCGTGGCCAACGGGTTCGTGGGTGAACCGGTGCCGTTCGAGGATGGCCTGCTGATCCCGTTCAACTATGACCATCCGGCCGCCAAGGTCCGTGGCACCGGCGAGTACTTTGTGGTGTCGCCTCCCGGCAGCACCCCAAAGATCTATATCGAAGGGATCGAACCCGATCCGAATCATCCCTTCGCGAACTGCCAGGGATTGAGGTGATCCGGGGGGGACCGACCTCGCTTCGATAGCGCGACACACACGGTTCGGAGGGGACGAGAGGGCCGGCCCCTTCGAACATCGATTCGATAACCGCAGTAGGGTGGTCGTATGACCGCCCGCACTGCCTTCCGCACCTGTCCTCTCTGCGAAGCCACCTGCGGTCTCGAGATCGAGATCGAGAACGAGAAGGTCAAACGGATCCGGGGCGACCGTGCCGACCCTTTCAGCAAGGGCTTCATCTGTCCGAAGGGCTCGACTCTCAAGCAGCTTCATGAGGACCCCGATCGGCTGCAGACACCGATGGTACGCCGGGGGGGGGAATGGCTCGCGGTGTCCTGGCACGAGGCCTACGTCGAGATCGAGCGCCGCCTGCTGCCCATCATCGACGAGCACGGTCCGGACGCGGTCGCCATCTATATAGGCAACCCGGTTGCCCACAACTTCCACGCCAGCCTGGTAGCGCGGACCTTGGTCAAGGCTCTGCGGACCAAGAACATCTTCAGTGCTTCTACGGTCGACCAAATGCCCAAACAGGTGGCCTGCGCCCACATGTTCGGGGGGGGGCTGATTGTCCCGGTTCCCGACCTCGACCGGACCGACTATCTGTTGATGTTGGGAGCCAACCCCTACGAGTCGAATGGGAGTCTGGCCACCGCCCCGGACTGGCCGGGCCGCCTGGAGGCCATCAGAGCTCGAGGTGGCCAGGTGGTGGTTGTCGACCCGCGCCGGTCGAAGACGGCCGAACACGCCGACCGATGGGTGCCGATCCGACCCGGAACGGATGCCGCCCTGCTGCTCGGAATGATCCATGTCCTGTTCGAACGCGACCTGGTCCGGCCTGGGCTGCTCGAAGGGCACCTCAACGGAATCGACGAGGTGCGAAGGGCGGTGGCACCCTTCACGCCGGCGGCGGTGGAGGCTTTCACTGGGGTTCCGGCTTCCACGATCGAGCAACTGACTGCGGACCTGGCCACGGCCCCCACTGCCGCGGTGTATGGCCGCATCGGCACCCACACCGTTTCCTTCGGGACGCTGGCGGCCTGGGGAGTCGACGTTCTCAACGCCCTCACCGGGAACCTGGACCGTCCAGGTGGGGCGATGTTCCCGATGGCCACTTCGATGGGGCGGGGCAAGAAGGCCAGGCAGTTCGTAAGTGGTCGGTGGCGGAGCCGAGTCCGGGACCTGCCCGAGTTCTTCGGAGAGCTACCGGTGGCAACTCTGGTTGATGAGATCGAAACTCCTGGTCAGGGCCAAGTGCGGGCCCTGGTGACGATCGCCGGCAACCCGGTCCTGACCATTCCGGACAGCGAAAGGGTCGACACCGCCCTTGGCACCCTCGAGTTCATGGTGGCCATCGATCCCTACCTGAACGAAACCACGCGACATGCCCATGTCGTTCTGCCCCCCCCTTCGCTGCTGGAGAAGTCACACTTCGACATTTACTTTCAGGCTTACTCCCTTCGGAACTTCGCCAAGTACTCCCCGGCGGCGTTCGAGACGGATCACCCCACCGAGTTCGAGATCCTTGGCCGCCTCGCCGCTCTGATATCTCGTCTTGGCGTGGATGTCGATCCGGATGTCCTCACCGACATGGCGGTGGCCACCCTGGTTCAGGCGGCCGTATCGGACCCGCTGTCGCCTATTCACGGCCGGGACGCTGGCGATGTCATCGCCGCTCTGGCGGGACTGCGTGGACCCGAAAAGATCCTCGATCTCCTGATCAGGAACGGATCTCGCGGCGACGCATTCGGAGCCGTTCCTGATGGCCTCACCCTCGCCCGGCTCGCGGCCGAGCCGCACGGGATCGACTTCGGGCCGCTGGTGCCGCGCATCCCCGAGGTGCTGGCCACTCCCTCGGGGAAGGTCGAGCTGGCGCCCGGCCCCATCATTGCGGACCTTTCGCGGTTGGAGGCTGCCATGCACGTGCGTGCTAACGGCGAACTGCTCTTGGTGGGGAGGCGCCAGCTTCGTTCCAACAACTCATGGCTCCACAACGTGGAAGTCATGATGAAGGGAAAGGATCGGTGCACCCTCCACATTCACGCCGACGACGCCCGCCGTCTCGGCCTGACCGATGGCGGAATGGCGGCCGTGACATCGCGCGTGGGGAAGGTAGAGGCGACCGTGGAACTCACCGACTCGATCATGAGGGGAGTGGTCAGTCTCCCTTACGGTTGGGGGCACGACCGGGCGGGTGCCCGGCTGTCGGTGGCATCGCGATATCCGGGTGTCAACACCAACATCCTCACCGATTCCGAACCGCTCGACCCCCTGTCGGGCAACGCCGTTCTCAACGGCATCCCGGTGACCGTCGCCCCCGCCTGAATCACCGAACCGGCGGTCGTACGCGTCACCCCTTGGGCCGGATTGTCGAAAGTTGGTGGCGCGGCCCGAACTTTCGACGATCCGCGTCACCCCTTGGGCCCTACGACCGACGGTTCGCAGCACCGGGCCGGTTTGCCTTGAGGCCGTGACGTTGGGCTTAGGCTTTTTGGTGGGCTGGGCGGGTCGGTTTGTCGGTGTCCAGGGGGCGAAGCAGGGCACCGGTGAGGCTGGAGACGTGACCGTTGTCCCACCGGATCTCGACGGTGTCTCCCCGTATGTCGATCACCAGCCCGGTTCGGGGACGCTGACCGGTCTTCTTGGTGAGCTCGGTGACCCGCTGACCTTTGCGCAACATGCCGGCCTCCTTATCGTTCCTTTCGTTCTGACGTGACTTAACCCTAACGGTTGGGCGCTAGCCAGGGTCTTTGGTCGGTGACTCTGGCCGTGTCGGTGCAAAACCCTGCTCGCCGGAAGCTACGACCAGTTACCGTCTCCGTCTCGATGATTCCTCTCTCCAGCTACTGGGCGCTGATGCGCGCCTACTTGGTACCGCGGCGTGTGCCGATGGCGGGCCTCGGGACCTTGTTGCTGGCGATGATCTCGCTCCAGCTGATCAGCCCGCGCCTCGTGGCGTCTTTCATCGACGGAGCGACCGGAGGAGCGCCTCGCTCGAATCTCGTCCGAACTGCCACGTTGTTCTTGGGCCTGGCCATCGCCCAACAGCTTCTCAACATCGCCGCCACCCTCGCCGCCGAGCGGTTGGGCTGGGACGCCACCAATCAGCTCCGGACCGATCTGGCGTCGCACCTGTTGTCGCTCGACATGGGATTCCACAAGGCCCACACACCCGGCGAGCTGATCGAACGAATCGACGGTGATGTCACTGCCCTTTCCAACTTCTTTTCCCGCTTCACCATCCATGTGGCTGCTAACGCCGTCCTGGTGATCGGGGTGATCGCACTGCTGTTCGGGGTCAACCCGTGGATGGGATTCGGCATGACCTTGGTGACCGTCTCCTCCCTGATGTTCATGCTCGCCGTCAACCGCTGGGCTATACCCCAATGGCAGGGGCTGCGGGGTCATAGCGCCCGCTTCTACGGCTTCCTCGGTGAGCAACTGGCCGGCACCGAAGACATCCGGTCGGCCGGTGCGGGCGCCTACGTGCTCCGCCGATTCAGCGAGATCTTGCGGGAATGGCGTCCGGCCGTCGTCAGGGCCGGTATGGCCAGCGCCGCCATGTGGGGTTCGAACGTCGTCGTGTTCGGTGCCGTTACCACACTGATCTTCTGGTTGGGCTCCACGCTGCTTGGTTCGGCAGTTCTCACCATCGGGAAGCTCTATCTGGTGTTCAGCTATGCAGAGCTGCTGCGATTTCCGTTGGACCGCATCCGCAACGAACTGGAAGACCTCCAGAAAGCCGGAGCCGCCATCGGTCGAGTGAGCGAGCTGCTGGCTCTGCGGTCACGGCTTGACGAGTCCGGTCGTCAACAACTGCAGGCGGGGGCGCTCTCCGTCGATTTCGATGGTGTCACGTTTTCCTACGACGATGAAGAGGCACGCAGCGTTCTCTCCGAGGTCGCTTTTAGCGTCAAACCCGGCCAGGTCCTTGGTGTGCTGGGCCGGACGGGGTCCGGCAAGACCACCATTGCCCGTCTGCTCACCAGGCTCTACGACCCGATGGCGGGCCAGGTGAGACTTGGAGGGGTGGCTCTGCCAGCGGTTTCAATGGCCAGTTTTCGGCGCCGGGTCGGGTTGGTCACCCAGGACGTCCAACTCCTGCGAGCGTCGGTGCGCGCCAACCTCACCTTCTTCGACGACTCGGTCCCCGACGAGAGGATCGAGGCGGTGCTGGGCGAGCTCGGTCTTGGCGAATGGCTGGCCGGCCTGGCGTCGGGCCTCGACACTGATCTGGGGGAGGGGACCGCCGGGTTGTCTGCGGGTGAAGCCCAACTGCTGGCTTTCGCCCGGGTGTTTCTGCGCGACCCCGGCCTGGTGATACTCGACGAGGCTTCGTCGCGCCTCGACCCCGCCACCGAGGCTCTGATCGAAAAGGCCGTGGACCGGCTACTGGAGGGGCGGACCGCGGTAATCATCGCTCACCGCCTTGCCACCCTGGACCGGGCCGACCAGGTGCTGATCATGGAAGACGGACGCATCGCCGAGCTGGGGAGCAGGCAGGTGCTAGCCGACGACCCCACCAGTCGGCTGGCTCGCTACCTGGCGGCGGGCATGGAGGAGGTGCTGGCATGACCACCTCCAGCGGCCGCCTGCTGTGGAGGCTCCTGTGGTTCCTGCCTGGCAAGTACGCGGCGAACGCCGGCCTCTGGGTGACTATCCACGTTCTGTTGATCTTCCCCGGGCTTCTCACCCGTGCCTTCTTCGACGGGGTCACCGGTGACCAACCTGCCGGGCTCAACGTGAGCACTTTGATTGTGCTGCTGGGCACATACATCTTGGTGCGCCTGGCCGTGATCGCCACCGCCGTGTGGAACGATCGGACTCACCGGTTCGCCATCAGTGCCCTGGTTCGGGTCAACGTCCTCGGGCGCATCCTCGCTCTTCCGGGTGCTGCCGCCCTTCGGCTGTCGCCCGGCGACGCGATCAGCCGCTTCCGCGACGACGTCGAGACGATCGAGGACACGATCAGCTGGTCGGTGGACGTGCTGAGCGCTGTTTGCTTCATGGCGGTGGCGGGTTCGATCCTCGTCTCCATCGACCTGGGGCTCACGGTGCTCGTCTATTTGCCCTTGGCGGCGGTGATGGCGGGGGTCGCTCTAATGGGCGAGCAGGTACGGCGGACGAGAACCAGGGCCCGGGAAGCCACTGGCCGGGTCACCGAATTCATCGGGGAGGCGTTTGGCGCCGTCCAGGCCGTCAAGGTGGCAGGTGCCGAAGAGGGGGTCATCGACCGTTTTCGAACTCTCAATGGAGCCCGGCGTCGACACATGGTCAACGACCGACTTCTCGAGGCGATGCTCGAATCGGCCTGGGGAGGCACCCTCCAGGTGGCCATCGCCGCCGTCCTGCTGCTGGCGGTGGATGGCATGCAGACCGGTAGCTTCACCGTTGGGGAGTTCGCCCTGTTCGTGTTCTATCTCGACTTCGTGGGAGACGGCATCTTCAACATCGGTCAGTTCCTACTCCGGCTTCGTCAGTCTTCGGTTGCCTTCGATCGGCTCACCGAGCTGTTGGGGGGCGCTCCCAGCGACGCGGTGGTGGAGAGCCGACCTCTGTATCTGACGGGCGACCTGCTCCCGCTTCCTCCCCCCCCCCGAGCCGAGCCGCTCCGACGCCTGGCGGTAAAAGGGCTGACACATGTCTATCCGGGTTCGGAGGCCGGCATTCGCGATGTCTCTCTGGAGATCGATCGCGGCACCTTCACGGTGGTCACGGGACGGATCGGCGCAGGGAAGACCACGCTGCTACGAACCGTGCTCGGACTACTGCCCTCCCAGAGCGGGGAGGTGTGGTGGAACGGTGAGAAGGTGGACCAACCCGCCGATTTCTTTGTCCCTCCTCGGAGCGCCTACACCCCGCAGGTGCCGCGGCT
>CAYUKI010000078.1:0-8842 GCA_964445235.1 uncultured Acidimicrobiia bacterium
GCGGTACAGGTTCATCAGCAGCTCGACGCAGTCCTCGCAGACCGAACCGGTCAGACCCCCCCGATTCATCGACCCGATCACCACCTGGTCGTGGAGCTCGTCGAGCAAGAGCAATTCCTCGACGACGTCGGGGGTGGCCAGCAAACCGTCGACTCCGGGCCGGCGGAGGGCCACCACCACGTTCTCGAGCAGACGCCGGCGGTCGGCCATCGCCAGAGGATCGTTACCGACCCGGTAGATGTTGCGGGCGACGTGGTCGGCCGCCACCAACATCAGCCTGCCGTCTCGACCCAACAACGGCCGGCGGCGACGGGCGTCCGCTTTGGCACGGACCAGCTCGGGTCGTTCCGCCCGGTCGGCGAGCAGCTTCCTCCACCGTTGGTCGTCGATGATCATCTGGTCACTTTCCCTGCACGAGGAGCTCTCTGACCTGTTCCTCGGTGGGCATGGCGTCGGCGCAGGCCAATTGACCGGCGACATAGGCGCCGGCGGCGTTGGCGAAGCGAATCGTCTCGACGAGGTCCCACCCCTCCAGCAACCCGTGGCAGAGTGCCCCCCCGAAAGCGTCCCCGGCGCCCAGCCCGTTGACCACCTCGATGCTGACCGGCGCCACGATCTCGTTGATCTCCCCGGTCATCACCAACACTCCGTCCGGTCCCATCTTTACGATCGCCATCTCGACGCCGAGCTCGAGCAGGCGCCGTCCCATCGTCTCCGCCGACCCATCGCCGACCGCCACCGCGCATTCGGTCCGGTTGCCGACCGCCACCGTGGCATGGGAGAGGGCTTGGCGTTGCCAGCGCCCAGCCTCGGCGGGGGAGGGCCAGAAAACCTCGCGGTAGTCGAGGTCGTGGATGGTGTAGCGCCGCCGCCCCCGCTGCTCCAGAACCTCGAGGGTGGTGGTACGGCTCGGCTCTTCGCACAGGCCCGTCCCGGTGGTCCAGAGGATGGAAGCGTTGGCCGCTTCGTCGAGATCGACATCGGCAAGGGTGAGGTTGAGATCGGGACCCTTCGGTTGGCGATAGAAGAGGATGGGGAAGTGGTCGGGGGGAAAGATCTCACAGAACACGACGGGTGTGCGGAGGGTGGGGTCGGTGCTCACCCAACGATTGTCCACGTCGAAACCCGTCAGCGCCTTGCGTACGTAGTCGCCGAAGCCATCGGCCCCTACCTTGGTCACCACCGCACAACGGTGCCCGTAGCGGGCGGCCGCCACCGCCACATTGGTCGGCGACCCCCCCAGGAACTTGGAAAAGCTCTTCACGTCGGCGAGGTGTACCCCGATCTGGTCGGGGTAGAGGTCGACACCCACTCGTCCGATGGTGATGAGGTCATAGGCCATCAACGGCCCAATGGCAGGCTGCCGAGGCCCATCGGGCCTACGAAATTGGAACGTTCCAGAATGGCCGATAACATATGGTTTTCCCACCGCGATTGTCAAGTCGTGAGCAGCAGGAGGAGGAGTGCCGATGGACACCGTTCGTCTCACCGTTGCCCAAGCTGTGGTGCGTTTCCTCACCGCCCAACGCACCGAGGTCGACGGTCAAGAGTTGCCGCTGTTCCCGGGCGTCTTCGCCATCTTCGGTCACGGCAACGTCACTTGCCTCGGAGAAGCCCTCGCCCAGGTTCAAGACGTGCTCCCCACCTGGAGGGGCCAGAATGAACAGTCGATGGCGCTGGCGGCCATCGCCTTCGCCAAAGCCACCCGACGCCGCCAGGTCATGGTGGCCACCTCCTCCATCGGACCCGGCGCCACCAACATGCTCACCGCTGCCGGGGTGGCCCACGCCAACCGGCTGCCGCTCTTGATGCTGGCCGGCGACACGTTCGCCAACCGCCTGCCCGACCCGGTCCTCCAACAGGTCGAACGCTTCGACGATCCGACGGTCACCGTCAACGATGCCTTCAAACCGCTCACCCGATATTGGGACCGCATTGTCCGACCCGAGCAGCTCTTGCAGAGCCTCCCCCAGGCGATCGGCGTGCTGCTCGACCCCGCCGACTGCGGTCCGGTGCTGTTGGCCCTTCCCCAAGACATCCAAGCCGAGGCTTTCGACTTCCCGGTCCGGTTCTTCGAAAAGAAGGTCCACGGCGCGAGCAGGCCTCGACCCGACCGCCGCCAAGTCGAGACGGCGGCCGCCCTCATTCGCTCGTCAAGACGACCCATGCTGGTGGCGGGGGGGGGCGTTCACTACTCGCTGGCCGAACAGGCGCTCGCCGACTTCGCCGCCATGTTCGGTGTGCCGGTGGTCGAGACCATGGCCGGCAAGGGTTCGCTCCCTTGGGATCATGCCCACAACGTCGGGCCGCTCGGTGTGACCGGGGGGACGGCCGCCAACGCCCTCGCTGCCGATGCCGATGTGGTGATCGCAGTCGGGACCCGACTGGGCGACTTCGCCACCGGCTCGTGGAGCGCCTTCCAGAACGACGGCATGCGCCTCGTGACGATCAACGTCGGACGTTTCGATTCCCGCAAGCATCGAGCGGTGTCCGTGGTCGGCGACGCCCTCGAGTCCCTCGGTGAGCTCACCGACGCCCTGGTCGGGTGGAGGGCGCCCGCCGAGTTGATGAGACGCGCCACCGCCGAGGTGGCCAAGTGGAACTCCTACACGGATTCGGTCCGGGATCGCCACGCTGTCACCGCCACCGGGCTCCCCTCTTATGCCCAGGTGATCGGCGCCGTTCAGGAGGTGACCGGACCCGACGACTACGCCGTGTCGGCGGCCGGAGGCCTCCCCGGCGAGTTGAACAAGAACTGGCGAGTGCGGTCGGTGGGGGCGTTCGACTGCGAGTTCGGATTCTCCTGCATGGGGTACGAGGTGGCCGGCGCCTGGGGGGCGAAGATGGCCCTACCCGACCGCCACGTCGTCACCTTCTGCGGCGACGGCTCATACCTGATGCACAACTCCGACATCTACTCCTCGGTTTTGAGCGGTCACAAGTTCACCGTCGTGCTCTGTGACAACGGCGGTTTCTCCGTGATCCAGCGACTCCAGGAGCACCAGGGGGGGGAGCCGTTCAACAACCGTTACGACCAAGGCACTCGCCGGGCGGTGGCGGTGGCGGTGGACTTTGCCGCCCACGCCGCTGCCCTGGGAGCCATCGCCGAGCGGGTCGACTCCCTCGACGAGTTGAAGGCAGCCGTCGGCCGTGCCCGGGTCGCCGACCGTACGTCGGTCATCGTCATCAGGACCGATCCGTTCACGTGGACCGCCGGCGATGCGTGGTGGGACGTGGGCGTGCCAGAGGTCTCGGTGCGGGCCGAGGTGCTGACGGCCAAGGCGGCTCACGAAGCTGAGCGGAAGCACCAGCGAGTCGGGGTGTGATGAACGAGCTGGGCGTGGGCGTGGTCGGCGCCGGCGGGATGGGTTCTCGCCATGCCCGCAACGTCACCGCAATCAAGGGGGCGTCGCTCGTAGCGGTGATGGATACCGATCACGTGCGAGCCGGTCGGCTCGCCGCCGAATTGGACGCCAAGCCGTTTTTCGATGCCATGGCGCTGATCGAGCACCCCGATGTGCAGGCGGTGGTGGTGGCCTCTCCCGACTCCACCCACGCCGATCTGGTGATGGCTTGCCTGGAGGCGGGGAAGCCGGTGCTCTGTGAGAAGCCGCTGGCGGCCACGGTCGAGCAGGCGGCCGCCATCGTCGATCGGGAGGCGGCGACTGGCCGGCGAATGGTGCAGGTGGGCTTCATGCGCGAGTACGACCCGGCCCATCGGGCGGTGCGGGAGGCGGTGGAGGGCGGCCTCATCGGCCGCCCCTTCCTCTTCAAGGGTCTCCACGCCAATGTCTCGCCGCCCACTCCCCGATTCCTCGCCGAGGTGTTGGTCGCCTCGGCCATCCACGATTTCCACTCGGCTCGATTCATGACCGCCGAGGAGATCGAATGGGTGGTCACCCACCACCTCCCCTTTCCCTTCGCCTCCCCCGATACCTGCCGGTTGGCGATGATCACCCTCGGTTTGAGCGGTGGCGTGCTCGGAACAATCGAGATGAACGCCGACGCCGCCCACGGTTACGAGGTGGCGGTGGAGGTAGTGGGAGACGGTGGGCGGGCCTCGACCGGTGGCACTCTCGAACCGGTGCTCTCCCGGTCCGGTACGAAGGGCCAGCTCGTAACCGATGATTGGTTGGCGCGCTTTGACACCGCCTACGCCCTTGAGATGCAAGCCTTTGTCGGCACCGCCCCGAGCGGCACGGTCGGCGGACCGAGCGCCTGGGACGGCTATGCCACATTGGCGGCTGCGCAGGCCGCGGTGGCGTCGGGCCTCTCGGGCTTACGTGAGTCGGTCGACCTACCCCTCCGGCCCCGTCTCTACCAATGACTCTGTCAACCAAGCCTGCGAAGCGGCCCACCATCCTCGACGTCGCCCAACGGGCCGGGGTCTCCAAATCGCTTGTCTCCATGGTGATGCGGGACTCCACCCAAGTGAGCGAGGAAAGACGTCAGGCGGTGTTGCGGGCCGCCGAGGAGCTCGGCTACCGACCCAACGCCGCCGCCCGCAATCTGGCCCGCCAACGCAGCTTCGTCATCGGGGTGATGCTGTCGGATCTCCGCAACCCCTTCTTCACCGAGCTGGTCGACGGAATCGAGGCGGCGGCGATGGCCGCCGGGTACCAGGCGCTGGCGAACTCGGGCGGTCGGGCCCCCGATAGGGAAGCGAGGGCGCTGGACGCCCTCCTGCAACTACGTACCGACGGCCTGATCATCGCCGGTTCGGTGCTTTCCGAAGAAGTGCTGGCGGCGGCCGCCAAGGAAGCCCCCATGGTGTCGGTGACGCGGGCGGTCCGGTCGGGTCGGATCGACACCGTGGTCAATGACGACGTCCGCGGGGCAAAGTTGGCCGTGGACCACCTCGTCGAGCTCGGTCACACTCGTATCGCCCACATCGACGGAGGCTTGGGGGCGCGTGCCGCCGAGCGCCGGAGCGGTTTCATCGAAGCCATGAAGAATCATGACCTCGAACCTGTGGTCGTGGAGGGCGACTACACCGACGCCGGTGGCAGCCGGGGAGCCACCGAGCTGCTCGCTGCCCCCACGCTCCCCACCGCGGTCTTCGTGGCCAACGACCTGGCGGCCATCGGAGCGTTGCACGTCTTCGAGGAGGCTGGCCTGGCCGTGCCCGATGACATATCGCTGGTTGGCTACGACAATACCTGGCTGGCCCGACTCGACCATATTTCCCTAACCACCATCGACCAACCCCGCCGGGCCATGGGGGTGACGGCCGTGGAACTGCTGATCGACCGCATCAATGGCGGCCACCAGCGGGCCCGCCACGTGGTGATGCAACCCCAACTGGTGGTCGGAAAGACCACCGCTCCACCGCCGCCCAACTCACTTTTGGCGCGGAAAAATGCGCTCTGAAGGGCATAACTCCGAGCCAGACGATCGGAAGCAGGGGTTCCGACGGCGTATTGTTCTGACGAGAAGGAGTGAAACATGATCACCCACTGGATCAACGGCAAACCTTGGGACGGCACGCCGGCCCGCACCGGCAAGGTCTACAACCCCGCCACCGGCATCGTGGGTGATCAGGTGGCATTCGCCTCGGTCGAGGAAGTGGACCTGGCCGTCCAAGCGGCATCAGACGCCTTCCGCACCTGGCGCAATGTGCCCGTCACCCGCCGCCAGAAGATTCTCTTCGAGTTCCGCGAGCTGGTCAACAAACATCAGAAGGAGATCGCCTCCATCTTGGTGCGCGAGCACGGCAAGGTCCTCTCCGATGCCATCGGCGAGGTCAACAGAGGGCTCGAGGTGATCGAGTTCGCCACCAACATCGCCCAACTGATCAAGGGCGAATACTCCGAGCAGGTCTCCACCGCCGTCGACACCTACACGCTCCGCCAGCCCCTGGGCGTGGTGGCCGGCATCACCCCCTTCAACTTCCCGGCCATGGTCCCGATGTGGATGTATCCCCTCGCCATCGCCTGTGGGAACACCTTCGTGCTGAAGCCGTCGGAGAAGGACCCCTCCGCTTCGATCTTCTGCGCCGAGCTGTTCGCCGAAGCCGGCCTGCCCGACGGCGTTCTCAACGTCGTGCACGGCGACAAGGTGGCGGTGGATCGAATCCTCGAACATCCGGACATCAAGGCGGTCTCCTTCGTCGGCTCGACTCCGATCGCTCGCTATATATACGAGACCGGCACCCGCCACGGGAAACGAATTCAGGCCCTCGGTGGCGCCAAGAACCACATGGTGGTCCTCCCCGACGCCGACATGGACCTGGCCGCCGACGCCGCCGTCTCGGCCGCCTACGGCTCGGCGGGGGAGCGGTGCATGGCCATCTCGGTGCTGGTGAGCGTCGGCGACGCCGCCGACCGGCTGGTCCCCAAGATCAGGGAACGGATCGCCAAGCTCAAGACCGGACCGGGCGACGACCCCGAGTCGGAGATGGGCCCCCTCGTCACCCCCGAGCATCGCGACAAGGTGGTCGGCTACATCGACTCAGGCGTCGAACAGGGAGCCGAGTTGTTGGTGGACGGTCGTGGTTATCGCCCACCCGGCGCCGAGAACGGCTTCTTCGTGGCGCCGACCCTCTTCGATCGAGTCACCCCCGAGATGAAGATCTATACGGACGAGATCTTTGGTCCGGTGCTCTCGACGGTGCGGGTCGAGCGCTACCAGGACGCCATCGACATGGTCAACGAAAACCCCTACGGCAACGGCACGGCCGTCTTCACCAACGACGGGGGAGCGGCCCGCAAGTTCCAGAACGAGATCCAGGTCGGGATGGTCGGGATCAACGTCCCGATCCCCGTCCCCCTGGCCTTCTACTCCTTCGGCGGCTGGAAGGAGTCCATTTTCGGGGCCCATGCCATCTATGGACCATCCGGCGTCGAGTTCTACACCAAACCCAAGGTGATCATCTCCCGCTGGCCCGACCCCATCCATCGCGGCGTCGACCTCGGCTTCCCCCAACACGGTCGTTAGACCCGAGCGTGTCGTTGTGGTTGGCGGTCGTCGGGGTGGGGCGCATGGGCGCCCTCCACGCCGCCACGTTGAGTGCGACCCCCGCCCTCGAGGTGGTGGCGGTCAAGAAGCTGGCCGCGGAGGCCGCCGCCGCCGGGCGCATTTTCCAGGTCGGTTTCTGGCGGCGATTCTCCCCCCACTGGCGGCGGGCCAAGGACCTACTGGACCAAGGAGCGATCGGCCGGCCCCTGCTGCTGCGCTTTGCCCAATGGGATGCCCATCCCCCCCCACCGGCCTTCTGTGACCCGGCCGTGAGCGGCGGCCTCGCCATCGACTGCGGGGTGCACGAGTACGACCTGGCCGAGTGGCTGACCGGGGAGCGAGTGGAACGGGTGTCGGCTCGCAATCTCCCCATCGTCTCGGAGGCGGTTGGGCAGGCCGGGGACGTCGATAACCTCGTGGCGTTGCTGGATCTGACCGGTGGTGCTACCGCCGTGGTCGACCTCACTCGCAATGCTCGCTACGGAGACGACGTCCGCACCGAGATCCTCGGCGCCGAGGGGGCGTTGTTCGTCGACCTGCTCCCTACCGGTCGTACCCGTCTCGCCACCTCCGCCGGCGTCTCAGTGGTGGAGGGCTTCGAGGTCGAGGGCGCCACCTTGGCCGGGATCGTCGGCCGGGCCCAGGCGTTGGCGGCCGCGGTCCGAGGCGAGCCGCAGGAGCTGCCGGGTGCCGCCGCCAGCGATCGGGCGGTGGCGATAGGGAGGGCCGTGCAACGTTCGGCCCGCGCGCGGCGGCCGGTGGAACTCTGAGCACACCAACCTTCGCTCGTAACCGGATCACCGTGATGAGCTACCTGGGTGGGGGATTGCTCGGTTACGTGCTCAACGGCCTGGGGCCGGTGCTTCCCCATCTCCAGGAGGCGCTCTCCCTGTCGCGGGGCCAGGTGGCCGCCTACCCGACCCTTTACGCCGCCGGCATGATGGTGATGGGTTTCGCCGGGCATGGGGTGGTGGGCCGGTGGGGACGAAACGCTTCCTTCCGTCTGGCCGCCCTGGCTCTGGGAGCGGCGGCAGGCCTGTTGGCCTTCACCCCCAGTGCGTTGCTGGCGGGGGGGGGCGCAGTGGTGATGGGGGCGTCCGCCGCCTTGATGATGGTGGTGGTCCAGGCCACTCTCGCCGACGAACACGGCCCGCACATGATCGGAGCGATCTCTGAGGCCAACGCCGTCAGCAGCTTCGCTGCCATTGTCGGACCGTTGGTGATCGGGGCGGCCCTGGCCACCGGGATCGGCTGGCGCCTTGGGTATGCGGCCCTGCCGATTCTGATCTCGGGGTACCTGGCCTGGGCAGCGATCGGTGGCTCGGAAGCCCCTCCGGTACCGGCGGAGCAGCCGGTGGGCGTATCACCGTCGGGGCAGCGACGGAGTTGGCTCGGCATCTTGGCGGTGGTGGCGGTCGAGTTCGCCTTTGTGTTCTGGGCCACCGACTACATGCGGAGCGTGGTCGGTCTCGACGACGCCCCCTCGGCTTGGCTGACGTCGTTTTTCTTCGTAGGCATGGTGACGGTGAGAGCGCTGGGCGCCCGGTTTCGGGTCGGTCGACCCGAGCGGGCGTTGCTTTGGGCGCTGGCGGTTTGTCTGGTGGGGTTCGGGTTGTTCTGGGCCGGCGGTGCTTCGTCACACTCGGCTCTGATCGCCGGCGCCGGGCTGCTGGTGGCCGGGTCCGGGGTGGCGCTGCTCTATCCCCTCTCGTTCACTCGCTTCCTCCAGGGCTCTACCCGAGGTAGCGACTACGCCAGCGGCCGGGCGGCGCTGGCAAGCGCCGCGGCGATCGGGTTGAGCCCGCTCCTGCTCGGCCAGGTGGCCGACGCCACGGGTCTCTTCGGGGCGATGCTGGTGATCCCGGTTTTGATCGTCCTGGCCGCC
>CAYUKI010000079.1:0-8750 GCA_964445235.1 uncultured Acidimicrobiia bacterium
TCCGGTGTAGCCGAGGGCCACCGCCGCAGCCTTTTCGAGATCGGTACCGGTGATGGGAACCTCGACTTCGGAGCCGCCATCATCTGAAGCGAGCACCTCCCCGGTCTCGGCCTCGTCGGAACTCGCGACGGCTGTGGCCACTTTGGTCTCCAAGACGCCGGCCGGTTGCGGAGCCGCAACAGCCGAGTCGTCGGGACCGGCCTGCTCATTGTCGCCGGCTGCCAGCGAGGCGCCGGCGACGCCGAGCGCCGTCACCGCCACCGTCACCAGAATGAGCCGTCGATTTCTGCTCTGCACGTTGCGTCTCCTCTTCAATCCTGACTGAGATGCGGTCCAGCCGAGCTTGCTCCCAGTATGGGTGCGGAGACCTGAACAGAGCCTGAATCGGTGGCGAAGGGCCCGCGCCCCCGCCTCATTATTGGCGAAGGGCTCCGCGCCCCCGCCGCAGTGTTAACGCGACTTCCGCCGCGGGCGTTCGGTTGGTCCATCGACACCACCGCAGCCAGCGCCAGTCTCACCGCCTCGTGACTCGGTACCCACGGGCTTCCAACTCTGCAGCCAACATCTCGTCGGGCAGGTGTTCGAGACCGCTACGTGGGAGCGTCTCTCTCTCCAACAAGTCCGCCACCCGATCTCGCAGCGTCCGGGCCCACGCCCGACCTTTCGCCGTCTGCTCGTGGCTCAGCGTGCCATCGGCGTTCACGGTGTAAACACGGGCCTCGATGGCAGGATTGGCGGCCGACCCCCGCTCGCCGTACACCATCAGCACAGAACCCGCCGGTACGTCCTGAATGCCCCCGACGGCCACGAAGTCACCCGAGAAGGCCCACCCGGATGTCTTCTTGTCATCGACGGCCTCGACCACCTTCGCCCAGTTCTTCCGGCGTTCGTCGCCGATCTGGGGCACGTCGACCGGAACGATCACCCTCATGCCGCCGACACCACCCGTACTGGCGCCTGGCTCAGCCTCTCGTAGATCCGCCGCTTTCGTCTGATCGGCCACCACTCGTAGAGAAAGATCTCCATCGGCCGCCACATCGCCACCCAACCGGCCACCGCCAGCCCCTCCTCCACCAGGCGGAGCAACGCCCCACCCCCGAGTCGGGTGAGGAGTTGGCTCAGCCCGATGAAAGCCGACAGCGCTGCCAGCCCGATCAGGAGCGCTAGGCGCCCATCCCGCAGGAGCAGGTGGAGATCTCGTGCGACTACCCCGGCGCGATAGACGAAAAAGCGATGGAGCGACTCCTCGACCAGCCCCGTCGTCTCGGAGTTGGCGGTCTGGCGACTGACGATCTCGACCTCGAGCTTGGCGTCGGTGGGGAACTCCTGAGCCCATGAAACGATGAAGTGCTCCACGTCGTCGTCGATGTCACGGTCGGGCAGCGGAGTCGGATCGATTGACGTGAACAGCCGGTCGAGATTGGGGACGTTGACCTGTATCGGTGGGTGGGTGGGGTTTCGGCGACGGGGTCGATCCATTACCGCGAGCGTATACGCCGGCTCGGGCCGCATACAGGCCTTCGATGTGCCACTCTGTCGGTGTGGACGCCTCATCTCCAGAGACCCACCCGGAGGGTCCGCGGGCGCCCAGATCGGGCCTGCCCCTCCTCAGATCACTCGGACCGGCCCTGATCTGGTCGTACCTGGGGGCATTCGGCGCCGGTGCGGCATTGCTGGTGCTGGCATTGGTGGCCGGGTTGGTATTCGGGGTCATCTGGATTTTCGACCGAAGTGTCGACGTGGGTAATCGAGTGAGTGGTTTGGTGACTGGAGCCGGATGGGTACTGGCACCGGTGGTAGCAGCGGTGGCTACCGGGGCGGCGGCATACGTCTCGAGTCGGCAGCGCAGCTGGGGTCGGACCCTGGTCGGGTCGATGGTGGCGCTGGCGGTCGGGGGCGGGCTTCTTCTCATCGACCGGCTGGGCTGGGCGATGGCGGGTCTGGCGGCGGGCTGGGGGGTGGTGGTGCCGGCCAAACGGTTTGCGCGCATCGCCTGGCGGGTGTTGCCTCCCATCGGCCTGGCGCTGGCCGGACCTACTCAGTCCGGTTTGCCGCTGCCGGGGCTGCTGATCCGGCTGGTCGCTTCTCCACTTCTCGCCGCCGCACTCTTCTGGGGGCTTGACGCCGCCTGGGAGCTGGTCGAGAGAAGGATGGGGCGTTCCAGCACCCAGGGTTAGGCTGACTTCCAAAAGGAGTCCTCGGGTTGACCAAGGCCAAATCCGAAGCGTCCTCTGATCAGTTTCCGATCAAGGACTTCCACCACGTGGAGTTCTGGGTGGGGAACGCCTACCAAGCTGCCCAGTTCTATCGCTCCTTGATGGGGTTTTCGATCGTCGGCTATCGAGGTCCGGAGACCGGCAAGCGCGATGCTGTGAGCTGGGCCCTCGCCCAGGGCGACGTCCGTTTCATCGTCTCCGGGGCCCTGATTCCCGACCACCCGATCGCCCGCCACGTTCTTGAGCACGGGCCAGGGGTCCATGACGTGGCCTTCGCTGTTCCCGACGCCGAGCTGGCGTTCGAAGCAGCCATCGCCCAGGGCGCCGAGGCCGCCTACAAGCCAGAGAACGTCGAAGGGGACCGGGGAATGTGGCGCACGGCTGGCATTCGGACCTACGGCGACACCATCCATTCCCTCGTGGAGAGCAATTCGGTCTGGCCCCCCCCCGACTTCCGGCCCTTCGAGGATGGGTTGGCCAAGCCGGTTGGTTTGCGCCGCATCGATCACGTTGTGGCCAACGTCGAACTGGGACAGATGGATCGCTGGGTGAGGTTCTACGAGCAGGTGTTCGGGTTCGTGCTGCTCCGGCATTTCGACGACCAAGCCATCTCAACCGAGTATTCGGCCCTCATGTCGAAGGTCGTCTGGGACGGTTCCGGTGCCATCAAGCTGCCCATCAACGAACCGGCCACCGGCCTACGAAAGAGCCAGATCGAGGAATACCTCGACTTCTACCGGGGTCCGGGCGTGCAACACATCGCCATCGAGACCGCCGACCTCCAGTCAACGGTCGAGGACGTAGTAGGGCGCGGCTTGATGATGTTGGGGGTCCCGAACAACTACTACGACGAGTTGCCGAATAGATTGCCGCGCCTCACTGTCGACGTAAGCGATCTTCGGCGCCTAAGCATCCTCGCCGACGAGGACGAGGGCGGGCACTTGCTCCAGATCTTCACGCGGATGCTCCAGGACCGTCCCACGGTGTTCTTCGAGTTCATCGAGCGCCGGGGCGCCAAGGGTTTCGGCGAGGGCAACTTCAAGGCCCTCTTCGAGGCGATCGAACGGGATCAGGCAGCTCGGGGCAACCTCTGAGCACCAGGCGGACTCGGTACCGGAAACCAGGCTTAGGTTCTGGGCGAGAGTCGCCCGATGAGCGGGTGATCTGATTGGGCAATCGGCAGGAACTGCCCGACCGGCCGTCGATCCGGTTCCTGGGCGCGGCCCAAACCGTCACCGGCTCTCGATTTCTCGTCGAGACCCCCAAGGCTCGGGTTCTCATCGACTGCGGTTTGTTTCAAGGGTCCAAGCCCCTTCGCCTGCGCAACTGGGGGCCGTTCCCGGTCGCGCCCGGTTCGATCGACGCCGTGGTGCTGACTCACGCCCACCTCGATCACGTCGGGTACGTGCCGGCGTTGGTGAAGGCCGGGTTCGCCGGCTCCGTCCACGTGACCGACTCGACCGGCCGACTCTGCGCGGTGGTAATGCCCGACAGCGGCCGCCTCCAAGAAGAAGACGCCGAATTCGCGAATCGCAAGGGATTCTCGAAGCACAAGCCGGCTTTGCCTCTCTATACCGAAGACGACGCCTTGGTGTCCCTCGATCGTCTGGCCTCGGCGGCATGGCACCGACCGGTCGAGGTTGCCGAAGGAGTGACGATCGCGTTCCAGCGGGCCGGGCATATCCTCGGTTCGGCCGCCCTGCTCGTCACCTTCGCCGATGGCGCACCGCCGCTGTTCGTTTCCGGCGACGTCGGTCGGCCCAACCATCCGGTCCTGCTCTCACCGGAGGCGCCCCCGGCGGCGGCCACCTTTGTGGTCGAATCGACCTATGGCGACCGCGACCATCCGGACGCCGACGGTACGGACGAACTGGCCGAGGCGGTGGCGAAGACAGCGGCCCGGGGGGGGGCAGTAGTGATCCCCGCCTTTGCCGTCGATCGGACCGAGGTGGTCTTGCTGGCCTTGCGGCGTCTCACCGAAACCGGCCGGATTCCTCGCCTCCCGGTCTACCTGGACAGTCCGTTGGCGGGTGAGGCGCTCGCCGTTTATGAGCGGGCGGTTGGTCAGAGTCATCCGGAGATTCGTCCGGACCTTGCTGGCGACCAAGACCCCTTCGACAACGGCCGGCTGGTGGTGACGGCCACCGTGGCCGAGTCGAAAGCGATCAACAGCGCCGACCTGCCGTGCGTCATCATCTCGGCGTCCGGCATGGCGACAGGTGGCCGGGTCCTCCACCACCTGGCGCGACGGCTGCCCGACCCCGATTCATCGGTTGTGCTGGTCGGTTACCAGGCGGAAGGGACGAGGGGGCAACGGCTGCTGGCCGGGGAGGGCTCGATCAAGATTCACGGCCGTGAGGTACCCGTCAAGGCGGAGGTCTTCAACGTGCCGGCGTTCTCCGTCCACGCCGATCGGGACGAGATGATCGCCTGGCTGGACACTGCTCCGAGCCCCCCCGGCCGTCTGTTGGCCGTACATGGCGATGCTTCTTCGGCGACCGCCTTCGCCGAGACGGCCGGCCGCCACTTGGGCGCGAAGGCCTGGGCACCGGGCCACGACGAGCGGGTCCCCCTCGATTAGAACCGCTCGACCTGGCTCCGGCGTCGTCGAAACTGCTGGGTCATTCTCCCCACCCGCAGCGAAACCCCTTCCATATACTCGCCGTATGGGAGGAAATGCCATCGTCTTCGAGGCGGTGACCAAGCGTTTCGGAGAGGTAGTGGCGGTCGACGGGATCGACCTGGCAGTCGAGGCGGGCGAATTCTTTTCCCTCCTCGGGCCGTCCGGCTCCGGTAAGACCACGTGCCTGCGCATGGTCGCAGGGTTCGATTTCCCAACGGAGGGCCGGATCGTCTTGCACGGCCTCGACGTATCGGCGCTGGCTCCCTACGAGCGGGACGTCAACACGGTTTTCCAGGACTATGCACTTTTTCCGCATATGACCGTCGAGGAGAACGTGGCCTACGGATTGATGGTGAAGAAGGTGGATCCCACCCAACGGAGCCGCCGAGTCGAAGAGGCCCTACACCAGGTCAAGTTGGACGGATACGCCGGCCGCAAGCCATCCCAGCTGTCGGGCGGTCAACGCCAGCGAGTCGCCCTGGCCCGAGCGTTGGTCAACCGACCGTCGCTGCTACTACTGGACGAGCCGCTGGGCGCTCTCGACCTAAAGCTCCGCCAGACGATGCAGTTCGAGTTGAAGGAGTTGCATCGCCAGGTCGGCATCACCTTTGTGTACGTGACCCACGATCAGGAGGAAGCGCTCACCATGAGCGACCGGATGGCGGTCTTCAACAAGGGCCGCATCGAGCAGGTCGGGACTCCTGCCGACGTGTACGAGCACCCCTGCAATGCCTTTGTGGCCGGCTTCGTCGGCACCTCCAACGTCATCGCCGGGCAATTGGCCGAGAGTCTGCGCGGCAAGCCGGAGCCGTTCACGGTCAGGCCGGAGAAGATCCGCCTCCTCGCCCCGGATGCCGTGGCGGGGCCCGGCGAGCTGAGCCTTCCCGGGATCGTGCGCGAGGCGGTCTACTTGGGGATGTTCAGCCGGTTCCTGGTGGAGGCGGGGGGGGTGCAGCTGGTCGTCGCCCAACAGAACCTGGAGACGGCGCATGCCGATCTGAACCGGACGGTGGGGAAACCGGTACGGATCGCCTGGTCGGAGAATTCATGCCGTCCGCTCGCCGAAGGCGGGCTGGCAGCCGAGGTGGCGGTGCCGATTGGCACCGGCAGTTGACAGTAGAAAGGAACGTTCCATGAAATGGCGTGGCATTGTCTTGCTCGCGGTGATCGCCCTGATCACCGTCGCTTGCGGCACGGGCGCTGACTCCGGTGACGACGGGGGAGCGACTCTTCCCACCGAGATCGGGGAGGGCGAAGGCCAGGTCAACATCGTGGCCTGGGCCGGGTATATCGAAGAGGGAGCCGTCGATCCCAACTACGACTGGGTGACCCAGTTCGAGACCGACACCGGTTGCCAGGTCAACGTGAAGACCGCAGGCACCTCGGACGAGATGGTGGCTTTGATGACCGGTTCCAGCGAATTCGACCTCGTGACTGCTTCCGGTGATGCGAGCAACCGGTTGATCTCGGGCGGGACCGTCCAAGAGATCAACACCGACCTGATCGAAGGTTGGTCGACGGTCGACGAGCGACTCCAGAACGCTCCTTGGCACACCGTCGGCGGCAAGCACTATGGGGTCCCCTACCAATGGGGCGCCAACGTGCTGATGTACAACACCGAAGTATTCGGCGCCACTCCGCCGGACTCCTGGAGCGTGGTGTTTGCCGAGCAGACCTTGCCCGACGGAGAAACCAACAAAGGTCGGGTGCAGGCCTACGACGGGCCCATCTACGTAGCCGACGCCGCCCTATTCATGGGCGTCCAGAACCCCTACGCCCTGAACGACGATCAGTACCAAGCGGCCCTCGACCTGCTGCGCGAGCAGCGCAAGCTGGTGGGCCGCTACTGGCACGATGCCTTCATCCAGATCGACGACTTCACCAACGAAGGTGTGGCTGCCTCTTCGAGCTGGCCGTTCCAAGTGAACATCCTGCAAGCCGGAGGCGCGCCGATCGCCAGTGTGGTACCAAAGGAGGGGGCCACTGGTTGGGCGGACACCACCATGATGCATTCGAAGGCGCCTCACCCCAATTGCGCCTATGAGTGGCTCAACCACTCCATCAGCGCCAAGTTGCAGGGCGACCTCGCTTCCTGGTTCGGCTCGGTGCCGGCTGTGCCTTCGGCTTGCCAAGGCAACGACTTGCTGACTGCAGAGGGCTGCACTATCAACGGACTCGAGAACTTCGACAAGATCAAGTTCTGGCAGACCCCCACTGAGGACTGCAGCGGGGCGGGGGGCACCTGCGTCCCCTATTACCGCTGGGTGACCGACTACCTGGCCGTTATCGGCGGCCGGTAGGTTCCTTACGCGGGCCGGGAGCCACCGGGCTCCCGGCCCTATCTGTCGATGGCTGTCACCGCTTCCTCCCCAACCTCGGCGCTAAGCCGCCTGTCGGCGTATCTTTACCGCCACCGCGCCCTGCGTTTGTCGCTCATGCTCGGCTTGCCGCTGTTGTGGCTGGTAGGGCTTTACGGCGGTTCGTTGTTGTCCCTTCTGGTGCAGAGCTTCTTCCGGCTCGACAGCTTCTCGGGCACCATCGACCGCACTCCCACACTCGCAACGTGGAGGGACCTATTCACAAGTGCCAACATGACGGTGGCCGGCCGGACCGTGACCATGGCGGCGGCGGTGACCCTCTTCTCGATCGTGTTGGCGTTTCCGCTCGCCTACTACATCACCCGCTACGCCAGTAGGCGTGTCAAGGCGTTGATGGTGCTCGGCGTGCTCCTACCCCTCTGGTCGTCGTACCTGGTGCGGGTCTATTCCTGGAAGCTGATCCTCGCCGCCGAAGGGATCATCAATTGGTTTCTCACCAGGCTCGGGCTCGACGGCGCTCTCGACGCCATCCTGCGCCTGCCACTGGTGGGAGGGCCCTCGCTGTCGGTCTCCTACCTGGGCCAGTTCATCGTCTTCACCTACATCTGGCTTCCATTCATGGTGCTCCCGATTCAGACGGCCCTGGAGCGAGTCCCCCGCAGCTACCTGGAGGCGTCGGCCGACCTGGGCGCCAAACCGGCCACCACCTTCCGACGGGTGATCTGGCCGCTGGCGATCCCCGGAGTGGCGGCCGGTTCGATCTTCACGTTCTCGCTGACGCTCGGCGATTACATCATCCCCACCGTCATCGGGGATTCGAGCCCCTTCATCGGTCTGGTGATCTACAGCCAGCAGGGGGTGGCCGGCAACCTGCCCCTGGCCGCCGCCTTCGCCTTCGTCCCCATCGCCATCATGGCGGGCTATCTCACCCTGGCTCGACGGCTCGGGGCCTTCGAAGCGCTATGAGAAGACCCCGGGTCCTGCTGTTGGTGGCGGTGGCGGTGCTGCTGTTCTTGCACCTCCCCCTCCTCCTCGTGTTCCTGTATGCCTTCACCACCGAGGAGGCGAGCTTCCGGTTCCCCCCCCCGGGGCTGACCACCCAGTGGTTCGGCGTCGCAGCGCGCAACCCCGACGTCCGCGAGGCGCTCTCGCTATCACTGGGAGTCGCCGCCGTCGCGACGCTGATCGCCTTGGTCCTGGGCACCCTGGCGGCCGGCGCCGTTTGGAGGTCGAAGTTCTTCGGTCGGGAGACTCTCTCGCTCTTCATCGTCTTGCCGATCGCCCTTCCCGGCATCATCACCGGTATCGCATTGCGGTCAGCCATCAACCTGTCGGGGATTCCGTTCTCGTTCTGGACCGTCGTCATCGGACATGCCACCTTCTGTGTGGCCGTCGCCTTCAACAATGTCATCGCCCGTATGCGGAGGACCGCGCCTTCATTGCTTGAGGCATCCATGGACTTGGGCGCTCGTGGGTGGCAGACCTTTCGGTACGTGATGCTGCCTCAACTTGCCTCGGCGTTGGTCACCGGCGGAATGCTGGCCTTCGCTCTCTCCTTTGACGAGATCATCGTGACTACCTTCACGGCCGGCC
>CAYUKI010000080.1:0-696 GCA_964445235.1 uncultured Acidimicrobiia bacterium
GCGAGCCCACAAGACTGACAGAGGCCTGACGTTGGGGGGTGGCTGGCGGCGGGCGACATGGATCAGGGAGCGTACCCGCGACCCCGTGGTCACCCATTACCGACGGTGGGGCGTGGACCTGAATCGGGATGGCTTTCGAGTATCTCAACCCGCGGGAGAACCCTTCCGGTGGGATGGTCGAGCCCGCTCGATCGCTCGTTCGCGCAGGTTGCTCGATACGGTGAACTTGGTCCGGCGTGACAACTCGTGCAGAAGGCCGAACTGGCCGTCGCCAAAGCCTGAGCGTATCCTCACGGCCGAGCCGTAGGCCGTCGGGGCGGAGGCTCAGCTCCCGGAAACAGCCGATCCGGTAAGGGAGCCGCCACTGGCCTCGGTTCGGCGCCGGGCTAGGGACACCAGCAACGCGGCCAGGCTCATAAACGCGGCTGAGGACACCCAGGCCAGCCGGAACGACGCGACGCCGAGTACGGCTCCGAAGACGATCGGTCCGATCGATCCCCCGATCGACATGCCGGTCTGAGTTACTCCGGTTGCCCAGGACGGCGTTGAGGGGTTCCACTGCACCGTCGCGTGGTGGATCATCCCGTTCCAACCCCACCCGAAGATGAACGTAGGGAAGCTGGCGAGGACGCGCAAGGGCCAGGAGTCCGCTAAGGCCAGAAGGATGAAACCTACCGCTCCGAGCACCCAAAATAC
>CAYUKI010000080.1:706-8608 GCA_964445235.1 uncultured Acidimicrobiia bacterium
GGCTCGACCGAACCTGCGATCGGCAATCCGGCCGGCGAGTAGGCGGCCCACGACGCCGCCAACGCCGCCCACTGCGAACCAGATTCCTGCCGTTCCCTTGCTGACCCCGCCCCGGATCGCCGAGTCCACGAAGAATGCGACCATGCCGGTGGTGGCGGCCGAGCCGCACGCCCCAGCGGCGGCCAGGGGTGCCAGTTGGCGGAGCGACCCCGAAGTGCGTCGGATGACCTCCCGCGGCGGCTCGTCACCGCCGTGGGGGGTGGCTCGCGCCGAGGCCAGCACGAGACCGCCGAGGAGGGCGATAAGGGCTATGGTCCACCGCCATCCGATACCAGCGCCGACCGTTGACACGGCCAATCCAGCGATCATTGCTGCGACCGGGATGGAGGACTGCTTCAACGCGAAGGCCCGGCCGAGACGCTCCGGCGGCAACGCTCGGGAAAGAGCCGCGTTTCCTCCGGGTTGGGTGAACGTGTTGGCGAGACCGCCGACAAAGACGGCGAGTGCCAATTGCAGGCCATTGCGGGCCAGGGCAATGCCCGTCAACGAAGCCGCCACACCCAGAGCGGCCACGGAGATGGTCCAGATTGGGCCGCGCACGTCTCCCAGATGGCCCGCCGGGAACGAGAAGAGGATCGTGCCCACGAAGTACCCGGCGACGATCGTCCCAAACCAGACCTCGCTCAGGCCCAGGGAGGCCTGGATGTCCGGACCGAAGGCGCCCAGGAAGAAGTACGGCATCACTCCGAGGCTCGTCGAAAGCATGACGCTGACGATCACCCGTCGGTTCCGGCCGACGCTCGAGGTCGCGGGCCCAGTTGTCATCAGACGGCGAGCGCCTTAAGGACGGGGACAAGGGAGCCCTTCAGCTCTAGACCAATGCCGGGGACGTCGGGGAGACCGATTCTGCCGCCTTCGATGGGGAAGCCGTCGGCGAACCCTCCGATGGGGGCGAAGAGGCCCGGGTACGACTCGCACGGCCCCAGACCAAAAGCCGCTGTGAGGGCTAGGCTCAACTGATGGCCGCCGTGTAAACACACCTGCTGCGGCGACCAACCGTGTTCTTGGAGCAGGTCGAGAATCCGGAGGAACTCGGTGAGCCCGTAACACAGACCGGGATCGGGCTGCAAGATGTCCCGCTCCGATCGCAGACCCCCGTAGCGGAGTAGATTGCGAAAGTCGTCGGCAGAGAGCAGATTCTCACCGGTGGCCAGTGGGGGCTCGTAGAACGCGGCCAGCCGTGTGAACCCGGCGTAGTCGAGCGGAGCGCAAGGCTCCTCGAACCAGGCAAGGCCGTACGGTTCGAGCCGCTCCGCGTAGTCGAGAGCCCTGTCGACGTCGAGACGGGCATTGGCATCGACGGCCAGCGTGACGTCGTCGGGGAGCACGTTGCGGACCGCCTCAATCCGCCGGATGTCGTCGTCGAGCGGTTCGCCGCCCACCTTGATCTTGACGGCGCGGTAGCCCATATCCGTGTAATCGAGCAGCTCACGCTGGACGGCTTCTACCCCTCCGTCGGAGTAATACCCTCCGGCGGCGTAGACCATGGCCGAATCGGCACGGACCGCGTTCGGAAAGCGTTCGGCCAAGAGGACGTGAAGTGGGAGACCGGCAAGTTTGGCCGCCAAGTCCCAGGCCGCCATGTCGACGACGGCCATGGCGACGGCTCGTTCGCCGTGTCCGCCAGGCTTCTCGTCCCGCATCGCTGCGTCCCAGATTCGAAGAGGGTCGAGCACGCCGCTGTCGGAGTCGAGCAGCGACTCGGCGGGCGATTCAAGGATCCGGGGGATCAGGCGCTCCCGGAGAATCCCGCCTTGGGCGTACCGGCCGTTGGAGTTGAAGCCGTAACCGATGACGCGCCGCCCGTTCCGCACCTCGTCCGTCACGAGTGCAGCGACGCTGACGGTCATTCGAGCGAAGCTGATGGCTGCGTTGTGCATGTTGGAGCCAATCGAAACGGTGGTCTCCCGGGCATCTACGAGGCGCATAGCGGCCTCTTTCGGTTGGGTGCCAGCCGACGTCCACAGGCCGGAGGGTTCACCGGATCTCGGTCGTGGGGTTTTGCCACCCGCGAATCTCTCGGCGATACTACTTCCACGGAGCCGACCCGGTTGACCGGTCGGCCAAAAGGTGGGTCGGTCCATACCGAGTGGCCTTTGAGGCGACAATCCAGCAGCCGATGCGGGCCGATCCGAAGAACGTCCGACTTGAGACCCGCTTTCGGACCGTCGGGTTTCCCCAACCCACTGAGGCACCATGCACGAATCACCGAACTCCCAACCGCCGTCCGGTCCGCTGGCAGGGATCCGGGTTCTCGATTTCACCGAGCGCATGCAGGGTCCGTACGGTACCCAGATCCTCTCGGACTTCGGAGCTGACGTCATCAAGGTGGAGCGGCCGCAGTCACTGACCTCCGACGGACGGCCCGACGAGCGGTACGGCTCACGGTTCCTATATGGCAAGGCTCCGGAGGACTCGCGTTTCTACACAGCTGGCTTCTTGGCCGCCAACCGCAACAAGCGGAGCATCGCGCTCAACCTCAAGTCCGAGCAGGGGGTGGCCGTGGCCCGCAAGCTCGTTGAGTTCTGCAGTGTGGTCTACGAGAACTTCCGACCCGGGGTCATGAAGCGCCTTGGCCTCGGCTACGAGGACTGCAAGGCCATCAACCCGGCCATCATCTACGCCTCGGCATCCGGATACGGCCAGTCGGGACCGTACGTCGACCTCCCCGGGCAGGACATCCTGGCTCAGGCCGTGGGTGGGTTCGGCGCTATGAACGCCGATGACCTAGGACGGCCGGTCCCGGTCGGCATGTCGATCACCGACGTCTTGGGCGGCATGAACGGGGCGATGGGGGTGCTCGCCGCTTTGGTACATAGGGCGCAGACCGGTGAAGGCCAGCGGGTAGAGGTGTCCCTCCTCGAGAGCGCCATCGCTTGCCAGTCAGAGCAGGCCGTTCACTATCTGAACACAGCAGTAGGCGAAATGCGCCGGCGGACGCCCGGCCACGGCATGGGCTATATCCCGTCTCCGTACGGCTTCTACGCCACGAGGGACGGCTACATCGCGCTCTCCAGTGGCCGCCAAATCCAGCAGTACTGCCGAATCCTCGGCCTGCCTGATCTGACCAAGGATGCCCGATTCAACGAATACTGGGCCCGGGAGGAGAACCGCGAGGAGTTCGAGGGCATGCTCGAGTCGGCCCTGCAGGCCAAGACGACCAAAGAGTGGGTGGAGTTGATGCGGGCTGAAGACCTCTTCTGCGCGCCGGTGAACACCTTCGAGCAGACCTTCAGCGATCCGCAGGTGCACCACACCGAGATGGTGGTCGAAGTGGAGAGCCCGATCGGCCCGCTGCGTCTTATCGGCGTGCCTTTCAAGCTCTCCAAGACCCCGGCGACGGTTCGGACCGCCCCTCCACTCCACAGCCAGCACTCCTTCGAGATCCTCGAGATGGCCGGCTACGGAGAGGAGGAGATCGCCGATCTCATCGAGAGTGGTGCAGTGACGCCGCCCATCCTTCCACCCCAAGAACCGCCTGCCACCAACGACGGTCCGTCATTGGGCCCCTGAGCGCCCAAGGAGGAGCCAGTGCCGGACATTGAAGCAACCAACGTCGACGTTGTCGTGGTCGGTGGAGGAGGAGCCGGGCTCGCTGCTGCTGTGGCCGCGGCGCAGCAGGGTGCCACCGTTCACCTGCTCGAGAAACAGGACCGGGTCGGGGGTTCGACGATCCTCTCGGTCGGGTCCTTCAGCGCATCGGGGACGCGCTTCCAGAAGCGCAAGGGCATCGATGATCGTGCCGAGGACTACGCCGAGGACATGGTCAGGTTCGATCCGGAGCGCCTGACCGGCGACGCCCCCGAGATGAGACTTCTCCTGGCCCGAGAATCCGCCGAGACCCTTCATTGGCTCGAGTCGCTGGGCGTGGCGTTCACCGGTCCGTTCCTCGAGCCGCCTCACCGTAAGCCACGGATGCACAACATCATCCCCAACGCCCGCGCTTACGTCGACCGGCTCGAGGGCGCGGCCCGCAAGTTGGGTGTCGGCATCACCACGGGGGCCAAAGACACGGAGTTGACCACCGAGGACGGGCGAGTAGTCGGTGTACGTGTGGTGGTCGGCAATGGGCCGCGGGAGTACCGGGCCCGGGGCGGCGTGGTCCTGGCGGCCGGCGACTTCAGCGGCAATGACGAGATGCGGCGCGAGTTCCTGCCGGCGGACGCGGCCGCCGCTTCGCCGATCAATCCGCATGCCTCCGGCGACGGTCAGCGCCTGGCCATGGCTTTGGGGGCCGCGACCAAAGGGATGGCGGTGACTTTCGGTCCCCAACTGCGGTTCCCCGAGTCCCCCAAGCCCGGCCTGCTGAGCAGGCTGCCCACCTGGCGGTGGTTGTGCAAGCTGGAGGCAGGCATCGTGCAGCGGGTTCCCACGAGCTGGATCAAGCCGCTCGTGAAGTCACTTCTGATCACCTGGATGTCACCATCACCCGACATGTTCGAGGAGGGAACCGTCCTGGTGAATCGCCAGGGGAACCGGTTCTGCGACGAGCGGACCTCGACAGGGTCGCTGGCGTTCGAGTCCGAAGGGAAGGGATTCCTGGTCCTCGACTCCCGCATTGCGGAGCACTTCAACGTCGCGCCCCACGCGATCTCGACCGCTCCTGGCATCGCCTTCGCCCAGTTCAACGACTACCGCCGGGGCAGGCCGGATCTGATCCACGAGGCCCCCGATGTCCGGAGTCTGGCCGAGGCGATCGGCGTAGACCCGAACAACCTGGCTGCCGCCGTGGCCGACCGGAGTTTCGAGCTGCCGCTCTATGCCATGGGTCCGCTGTACAGCATGCTGACCGTGACCGAGGGCGGCGTCCGCGTCGACGATCAGATGCGGGTCCTCCGGGAGGACGGGGAGATCATCGAAGGCCTGTACGGAGCTGGGGGCATGGCGCAGAGCGGCATGTTGCTCAAAGGGCACGGCCACCACATCGCCTGGGTGATGACCTCCGGCCGTTTGGCGGCCTACGCCGCCGCCGAGCGGGCCAAGGCGAGCGCGTAGTACCGCAATCGACACCAATACGAGAACGTGCCCGAGGTGTGACACCCGGGCGCCTCTCGCGACGATCGACCTCTTAGGACGGAAATAGGACCGTCGCCGAGCCCTTGGTGGAGACCGAGCCGTCGGCCCGTTCTATCCAGAGGCTGATATCGGCCGCCCGGCGTCCCTCCTCCTCGAAGGAGCGCACCACTCGGCCCCGGGCCGTGATCGGCAGGTCGGGATAGTCCGGGCCCCGGTACTCGGCTCGGAACCGTTTGACGAAGGCACCCGGACCGGCCCAGTCCTCGACCATGGTGGCCAGGTATCCGGCCTTAAGGAACCCGTGCACGATTACCCCGTCGTAGCCCCGGGCCCGGGCGTAGTTGTGGTCGTAGTGCAGGGGGGCGTAATCGTCGGAGGCCGCGGCGTACCGGACCAAGGTCTGGGTGGTGGGAACACGAGTCAGCGGTGGCAGTTTCTCACCCTCGTCTGTGACCTCCGTCGCCGTTACGCGCTTGGACCGAGCCTGTGGCTCGTATCCAGCCACATCGAAGGCATACACGTGGCCCGAGCGGGCGACGCCGATCCGCTCGCCGTGCTGGTCGGTGAGCACGCTTTCCCGGATGCGGAACAGCAGCAGGCCGCTCCGGCCACTCCGCTCGTAGACATCGGTGTAAGCCACCTCGACCGTCACGATGTCGCCTGCCCGGATCGGCCGCTCGTACTCGATCTCGTTGAAGGCATTGCCGCCGCCGGTCGGGCGTTGGGGGATCGAGTCGAGCCCCCGGCTGAACGACATGATCCTCAGTTCCAGCGGGTCGAGCGCCGCGAAGAAGGTGGTCGGGGCCTCTTGGGGGGACTCAACCGGGTCTTCGTGGTACACCAGCGAGGTCCCAAGGTCGAGATCGTCGAGCACCGAGGCAAACCGCAGAATCCGTTCAGTGGTCACCTCGAACGTGTAGCGACCGACGACCTCGCCGATCTCGAAAGCTGCGAGCAATTCGTCGGTGATCAGGGAGACGGCCCCGGTGTTGCCGGGGATCCGGACGATCGCGGTGCCCGTGGTGGCCACGTCGCCAGCCGGGCTTTCCGCCTGGATGTCGAAGGATACGATCCGGTCGGCCCCCTCGGTGTCGATCGCGGTGACCTCTCCAGAACAGATCAGGGGATTCCAGACGATAACGGGATGGCGGTAGCGGCAGGAGAACTCTTGTAGGCGGGCCTTCGGTCCGAGCCACTCGGTCAGCATGCGGGCCATCTGCGAGGCCTGGAACGTTCCGTGGACCACCGGGCCTTCGAAGCCCCGGGTGCGGGCCACCTCGCTGTCAAAGTGGAAGGGGGTGTAGTCGTCGCCGGCGGCAGCCCAGCGAACGACATCCTCCATCGTGGGGATCATCTCGAGTAGCGGGATCCGGGCGCCAACGCGCAGGTGATCCGGTGCAGAAGGTTTGATCGAACTCATGAGGCGACCCCTTCATAGCTGATGCTGGTACCCCAGCAGCGGGCGATGGCCTCGCCGTTCAGCGCGGCGCAGGTCACCAGGACGGTGGTGAGGAACATGCGTCCCGTCTGCTTCGAGCCCACCTTCTCGTCGACGTCGACGATCTCGGCACGCAATTGCACGGTGTCGCCGACCCGGAGGGGTGCCAGCCACTGCCAACGGGTCCCTCCGTCAAGGGTGTTCGGATAGGGGCGGTGCCGAAGGAGCCCGAGTCTCTGGGAGAGAATGATTGGGTCGGGCGAGAAGAACATCGGCGGCGGTTCGGGACCCGCCGAGCCCGAGCCCGCTCCGCGAGCGGCCGGATCGACAGCGGACCGGAACCGCGCGGCGTCGGCCGCGGTGACTTCGAACCGACGCCACGGGGTGGCCACGCCGATGTCGGCTCGGAGTGTTGCCAGGGTTTCGTCGGGATCTGGTGGGGGGCCGGGTTTCGTCTGCATCCGCTGCACCTCAATGCGGGGTCCAGGGCCTCTCCCGTCATTAGACAAGATCGACGTCGGCGCGTCGGTTACTGAGGGTCGATGTCCGTTTGACCGGTGGACCTGTTGTCTAAGGTAGGGTCCTCGTCGGGACACGTCAAAGGCCACCGACGACCCACGACCTTAACGCTGGGCTCCGCTCCAAGGAGCAGGAGGAATATGAACGATACACGGGATGGGCGACCGGTGTCCGCACGGACACTCGGAATCGAGGGCAACACGGTACTCATCACCGGCGGGGCGAGCGGGATTGGCTATGCCACCGCCGAGTATCTAGTAGGGGCGGGCGCCCAAGTCGTTCTCGCCGACACCGACGATGCCATGCTCGAGCGGGCCGCCGGGGCCCTGCACCCCGCAGAGCAGGTCCTGACGGTTTCGTGTGACACGACGAACGAGTACCAGGTTGCTGCAGCGGTGGCCGCTGCCATGGAGCGGTTCGGGCATCTCGACGGCCTGGTCACCTGTGCCGGCATCCGCCAGGTGTCGACGCCAGCCCTCGAGTTCCCGTGGGAGGTGTGGTCGCACATCCTCGAGGTGAACTTGCGCGGAACCTACGTGGCGGCCCGGGCCGCGGGCCGGGTAATGGTCGAACAGGAGGGCGGGGCCATCGTCACGGTTGCCTCGGTCGCAGGAGTGATCCCGCGTATCGGCCAGGTGGCCTACGGTGCCAGCAAGGCCGCGGTGATGCACTTGACCCGGGTGCTCGCCCTCGAGTTCGCCCGCTACCAGGTGCGGGTCAATGCCGTTTCTCCAGGGACGACGCGCACGCCGCTCATCGAGCGCGCCATTAAGGACGAAGGGGAAGAGGTGCTCGAGCAGCGGATCAAGGGGGATCCCGAGAAGTTCCGTGGTGGGTAACCGTACGTCTGAGTCAGGTGTGGGTCACGG
>CAYUKI010000081.1:0-8568 GCA_964445235.1 uncultured Acidimicrobiia bacterium
CTACACCCTTCTACATAGTGGACGAACGCCCCTTCATCGATGATGATCATCGTCCGCTCGAACTGGCCCATGTTCTCGGAGTTGATGCGGAAGTAAGCCTGCAACGGCTGATCGACGTGCACGCCGGGCGGGCAGTAGATGAACGACCCACCGCTCCACACCGCCGAGTTCAAGGCGGCGAACTTGTTGTCGTTGGGGGGAATGATGGTCCCGAAGTACTCCTTCACCAGGTCGGGATACTCCCGCACCGCCGTGTCCATGTCACTGAACAGCACTCCGAGCTTCTCGAGGTCCTCGCGGTTGCGGTGGTAGACCACCTCGGAGTTGTGGACGATGATCCCTTCGGCCACGAAGTTGTGGGGCCCGTCGACTTCGATGTCGAACACCGGCGAGATGTCGGCCTCACTGATGGCGCTGACCGTGGCGAATCCGAGATGCTCGGTGATGGTGCGCTCTGTCGCCGCCGGAGAGACCATGGCCGCCAACTCTGCGAGGTCGATGGAGATGGGTATACCCGCCCCGAGCGTCGTCGGGGCGGCGTCGAGCACGCCTCGCAGGAAGGCGACCCGTTGCGATTTGGGCAATCCGAACATCCAGGCGGGCAGCCGGCGACCCTGGAGATGGCCGATCATCCCGTTGCGCATCAGGAAACGAACGAGGGACTTCGAATCGACGGACAGGACATCGCCGTCCTGCTGAGTCCCCAACTCGAAGCGACGGGCGAAAACGCCGGCGATCAAACCGACAACTTCGCCCTTGGCGAGCGTCCAATCCACGCAGTATCTGCCTCGGCCGCCCTCGTCGACGATCGAGGCGCCCCCGAACAGACAGCCCAGCAGCCAGGCCACCTCGTCGTCGGTGGTGCGGGGGAAGACCGCCGGAGTTCCGTTGGGTCGTTCGAAGGTATGCACACGACCAACGTCCGGCAGCGAGGCAGCAACCGCGACGAGGTCTCCCACAACAAGCTCGGCCAGGGTCCGCCAAACGCGCTCCTCGCCCTCCAGGCGTAGGAACGGATGGTTGTCAGTGGCGTAGACAACCCGGTCGCCGACCTCGAGGCGGTAGGTCTGGCGAACGTCGGTCTGGGCGGCCGCTTTGATCTTGGCTGTCTCGAGGAGGCCAGTCCGCTCGTTGAGCGAGAACACCCGCTCCCCGGATTGCAGCTCCTTGATGGGCACCAGGCCGCGCTCCACCGTGAGCACCCGGGCGTCGCCACGCAGGCATTCGTACTGGGCGGTCACCCCTGCCAGGTACTTCCGCTCCGCCTCGGGGATGCCCAACTTCTCGTAGGTGGACTTGATGGAGTCGGGAACCATGTCCCACGACTTGGCCTGACCCTCGGTGGGTTTGACGTAGTAGTAGATGTTGTCGAAATCGATGTCGTTCAGAGCACCTCCCCCACCCCATTGAGGAACGGGTTTGCGCAAGAAACGCGTGTATGCCCGGAGACGGAAGTCGAGCATCCACTGCGGCTCCCCTTTCATGCGCGACATCTCCCGGATGATGTTCTCGTTCAGGCCCTTCTCGGGCTTGAAAACGTACTCCTCCTCGGAGTCGCGCCAGCCCAACTGGTAGGCGCCCATATCGATGTTGACGGTGCTCATGTGCTCACTTCACCATTCGCAGACGAATTTGCACTATCTGGATAGTGATTATAGGCCGATGGCCGACCAAAAGGGGCGGGATTGGAGCCTACCGGGGCCGGCGGCCGACCAGCACTCGGGAGTTGTTCCACTCTCCCCGGGTCGAGCGCACCTCGACCAGTCCGGATCTGCGCATGCCCGTGGCCACGGTCCGCGAGCGGTCGGGACTTACCTCGATCAACAGCCAACCCCCCGGTCGTAGCCACAAGTGTGATTCCGCCACTGCCTGCCGAACGAGACCCAGGCCATCGTCGGAACCGTCCGTCAGGGTATGGATCGGCTCGAACTTGGCAACCTCGGCAGGCAGATCGGCCAACTCCGACATCGGTATGAACGGGGGATGGAACGTGATGGTGTCGACCGACCCTCGCAGGGACTTGGGAACACCGCTGAACAACCCTCCCCTCACGAACCGGGCATTGGCGAGGCCCAACCTCCTGGCGTTGCGGTGGGCCACCGCCACGGCATCGGCCGCCAGGTCGGTTCCCACCACTCTGGCTTTCGGAACTCGAGCCGCCACTGCCAGCGCCACTGCTCCCGAACCGGTGGCGAGATCCACGTGTACGGGCGCCGACCGACGCCGGAGCCGAACGATGGCCTGGTCGGCGAGGAACTCGGTGTAGGCGCGGGGGATGAACACCCCCGGCCGTATCTCCAGATCGAGCCCGTGAAACTCGGCCCGTCTGGTGATGTAGGAGACCGGCTCGCCCGCCGATCGGCGAACCAGCGTTCGGGCGAAACGCCGACGAACCGCCGCGGAGACCTCGGCGTCCTCGTCCACTTCGCTGCCGAGCACGTGACCGAGCAGTTCCTCGGCCTCGATACGTTCTCGACCCTTCTGCCAATGGTCTATCGCCTCCGACTCCAGCAGGGTGGCTTCGGCATCGTCGAGCAGTTCTCGGGCGCGCATGGGTGAGCGATCGTAGAGGCGGCGGCGCTTGGGTGGCGTTCGGCCGGCTGACTCTCCTAGTGCTCCGTCTGGGAAATAGCGTGAGGGTATCGGCGAGGCCACGGCGTTGCTGGCCAGGACGCACGACGAAGGCGCAGCCCATGCGCTGCGTCGAGGAGGAGGACGCCGCCAGGGGCGTCGTGGGCCGGCGAGACCCCACGATTACTTCCCAGACGGTGCACTTAATAGCCTCAGCGGACTCCCGCCGGCTCGGCGGTGTGAGATTCGACGGGCGGGCCAGCCTGTTCCGGTCCAGCTGCTCGCAGCACCCAGAAACGAGACACTTGGCGATCGAAGGCCGAGAGCACCCTGTCGGCGACCGGGCTGTCGGTGAGCCGAAGGTGTTCTTCGACCAGGGCTCGGATCTCCATCGCCTCGATCTCGATCGGCCGGCGCGGACCGGGGGCGGTGTCGGCCACATAGCGGTTGAAGTTCATCTTCGGGTCCCAGACGTAGGCAACCCCTCCGGTCATGCCGGCCGCGAAATTCCGGCCCACCGCTCCGAGCACCACCACCGTCCCCCCGGTCATGTACTCACACCCGTGGTCCGAGCAACCTTCCACCACCGTCACCCCTCCGGAGTTGCGAACCGCAAAACGTTGGCCGACGGTGCCGGCCAGGAAGACCTGTCCCCCGGTCGCCCCGTACATGACGGCGTTGCCGGCAGCATGGGGAACATCGGTCCCTCCCCGCCGGGGAACGACCACTATCCGTCCCCCCCCCATCCCCTTGCCCAGGCCATCGTTGGCGGTTCCCTCGAGCCGCAGCGACATGCCCGCCGACGTCCAAGCACCGAAGCTCTGACCGGCCGTGCCGGCCAGACGAATGTCAATCGTCCCCTCCGGCAGCCCGCCGTCTCCATAACGAGCTGCGATCAACCCCGAAAGGCGGGCGCCGATGGTGCGGTCCTCGTTCGATATCGGGTACCAGACGGTGACCGGGCGGCCGTCGGCCAGCGCCTCGGCGCAATCAGACACCAAGCGATCCGACAACGTCGATAAGTGCAGCGGACGGTACCCCGGGTGACGCAGGCGACCCTCCGCGCGTACCAGGAGCGACGCGAGGTCGGCCGACATGGGGTGATCGGGGTCGATGGCACGAAGCAGGTCGGCCCGCCCGACTACCTCTCCGAGGGTTCTCGCCCCCAACGCCGCCAGATGACGACGGACCTCCTCGGCGAGGAGTCGGAACAGTGTGACGACGTGTTCGGCTGCACCGGTGAACTTGGCCCGCAGGTCCTCCCGCTGGGTGGCGATCCCCACCGGACATGTGTTGAGGTGGCACTGCCTGACCATCTTGCAACCCATGGCCAACAACGGCAGCGTGCCGAAACCGAAGCGCTCGGCGCCCAACAAGGCCGCCACAACCACGTCACGGCCGGTGCGGAGACCTCCGTCGGTCTCCAGAGCCACGACCGAACGCAATCCGTTGGCAACCAGCACCTGGTGGGCCTCCGCCAAACCCAGTTCCCAGGGCGAACCGGCGTGCTTTATCGAGATCAGCGGTGAGGCGCCCGTCCCGCCCTCGGCGCCGGAGATGAGGATGGCATCGGCCTGGGCCTTGGCCACACCCACCGCGACGGTGCCCACTCCCGGCTCCGACACCAGCTTCACCGATACGCGGGCGGAGGGCTTGAAGGCCTTCAAGTCGTAGATCAGTTGGGCGAGGTCCTCGATCGAGTAGATGTCGTGATGAGGGGGCGGGGAGATGAGGGTCACGCCCGGTTCTGTATGGCGGAGTCGAGCGATCTCGGCCGACACCTTGTGACCGGGTAGTTGTCCACCCTCCCCCGGTTTTGAGCCTTGCGCCATCTTGATCTGGAGTTCTTCGGCCGAAGCCAGATACCCCGGCGTCACCCCAAAGCGGGCCGAGGCGACCTGTTTGATCCCCGAGTTGCGAGGGCTGCCGTAACGCTCCGGAGCCTCCCCTCCCTCCCCCGAGTTGGAAAGCGCCCCAATCAACGTCATCGCCTCGGCGAGGGCCTCGTGGGCCTGTCTGGAAAGAGCACCATGCGACATCGCCGACGTGACGAAACGGCGCATGATTCGCTCGGCGGGCTCCACCTCTTCGAGCCGAACGGGACGGCGATCCACGGTGGTCAGCAGGTCGCGCACCAGCGCCGCCGGTCGATCGTTGACTGAGTCCAGGTAAGCCTGCCAGTCACTCATCTGGCCCGACCGGACCGATTTGTGGAGGGCCAGCACCACGTCCGGCGCGGTCACGTGGGCGGTGCCGCCGCGGCGGTGCTTGTAAAACCCGCCGAGATCCTCTTCCCCCCCCCGGTAACGGGCGTGGCGAGCCATCACCGCCGTAGCAATGTGGTCGAACCCGAACCCGCGCAGCCGGCGAGTGGTATTGCGAAACGCCAGCTGGCAAACCTCCTCCGACAGTCCGATTACTTCGAAAAGCTCGCTGCCTCGGTAGGCCGACACGGTGCAAATGCCCATCTTCGACATGATCTTCAGCAGTCCTGCCTGAAGGGAGGACCGATAGTTCTCCTGAGCAACCACCGGGTTGACGTTGACCTCTCCCGCCTCGGCCACAGCTCGCACCTGATCAATGGCCAGATAGGGGTTGACCGCCGAAGCCCCGAGTCCGATCAGGCAGGCGAGATCGTGCGAGTCCCGCGGCTCCCCTGAGACCACGACCAGCGACACGTTGCCGCGGATGCCCGCATCGATGAGATGGTGATGCACGGCTCCTACCACCAGCGCGATGGGGACCGGGGCGTGGTCGGAATCGGTCTCCCGGTCGGACAGCACCAGGATGGTTGCCCCCCCCCGCACGGCCTCCTCCGCCTCTGCACAGATCTCATCGAGACGCGTCTTCATGGCGCCGGGTCCCTCCGCAGCCGCCCATACCGCCGCGATCCAATAGGAGAAGAACCCGGGGTCGCCGGACCGGACGATCATTTCCAGCTCGGCATCGGAGAGCACCGGCGACGACAACTCCATCAGGTGGGCCTGCTGGGGCGTGGCTTCGAGCAAAGAGCCTCTCCGACCAAGCTGTATGCGCAGAGACATCACGAGCTGCTCGCGGATCGGATCCATCGGGGGATTGGTCACCTGGGCGAAGAGTTGATGGAGGTAGTGGGTGAGGCGGCGGGGCTGGTCGGCGAGCGCCGCCAACCCGGTGTCGTTGCCCATCGAACCGGTGGGGGTCTTTCCCTCGGCCTTCTCGGCGAGGATCATCCGGCGCTCTTCGGCGGTGTAGCCGAAGACGCGACAGAGGGCGGCGGCGTCGAATCGTGAGTCGGCCGAGGCGTCGAAGGGCGCCTGCACGAAGAGGGTCTCGGTGCGCACCCAGTCGCGGTACGGTTGTTGGGCGGCCAGCTCCGCCTTGACCCGTTCCGACAGCCTGACCTCCCCGGTGGTGCCTTCGAACATGATCACCTCACCCGGCCCTAGCTGTCCGGTCACCTCGGCTCGGGCTTCCTCCTGCGGGCAGACGCCGGCTTCCGAGGCCACCAAGACCACATCGGGAGAGATGGCCCACCGAGCGGGGCGCAACCCATTGCGATCCATTCCGGCCAGCAACGAGATCCCGTCCGTGGCGGCGATGGCGGCGGGACCGTCCCAGGGCTCGGTGAGAAAAGAGTGGTATTCGTAAAAGGCGCGGAGGTCGGGATCGAGGTCGGACACGTTTTCCCAGGCGGTGGGAATCAACAGTTCCTTGACGTGGGCAAGCGAGCGGCCGCTCCGTAGCAGCAACTCATAGACGTTGTCGAGACTGCCCGAGTCCGACTGGCCGGTCTGAAGGAAAGGAAACAGATCGGTCAGGCGATCACCCCAAACCGCCGGGGTGGCGCCTTTCTCTCGCGCCACCATCCACGACCGATTCGACCGAATGGTGTTGATCTCGCCGTTGTGGGCCAATGTCCGGAAAGGCTGGGCGATCTCCCACGAAGGAAAGGTGTTGGTCGAGTAGCGCTGATGGAAGATGGCGAAAGACGTCTCGAAATCCGGATCCCCCAGGTCCCAAAAGAAATCGTCCACGTGGCGGGCCGTGAAGAGACCCTTGTAGACCACGGTCCGGCTGCTGGCCGAGGGGATCACCAGACCTGGCAACCCCTTTCGTTCAATCCGTTTGCGGGCCAGGTACAGGAGCCGCTCGAAAGCCTCGCCGGAAACACCTTCGGGGGCCGCCACGATCGCCTGGCTGATTGCCGGTCGGGAGGCGCGGGCGCGCATGCCGAGGACGGAGGGGTCCACCGGCACGTCCCGCCAGGTGAGGAGTTGCAGCTCCTCGTCTTCAAGAGCCTCGGCCGTCACGCTTTTGGCTTCGGCAACGGCAGCCGGCGGCAGGAAGCACATAACGAGACCCAGTCGCTCCTTGGGGGGGGGTGTGATCTCCCGACTCCGCAGTTCACGCTCAAGGAGACGGTGGGGCAGTTGTAGGAGCAGGCCGGCGCCGTCTCCGGTCCCGTCGGCAGCCTTGGCTCCGCGATGGTCGAGCCGCTTCAGACACTCGACGGCCAACTTGACCAGCCGGTAGGAAGGCTGGCGATCCCGAGCGGCGATGAAACCAACCCCGCACGCGTCGTGTTCGAAAGATGGGTCGAGAAACGGTGACGACGGTGGGGCCATCGGGCGGGGGACTCCTCCGGTTGAAGGAGGCGGAAGGTTAGTGCCCGAAGTTCTATGGTTGGGAATCGTGCCGGTGCTGGTGGTGGGTGCAGACACAACCTGGGGATTGGCGATCGTCGAGGAGATCGCCGGTCCCGGCCGGGAAGTGCGGGCCTTCATCTCCGACCCCGACGCCGCAGGGCGGCTGCGCAGCTTGGGAGTGAAGGTCGCCACCGGCGACGTTTCGGATGGCTCCCATGTCGAGGCGGCGGCCAGGGGAGCGTTCACCGTGATTTTGGTGGGCCACTCCGCATCCGACCAGCGCGAGCGGGCTTTCGCTTCTTCGATTGATGCCGTCTATCGGGCGTGGCAGGAAGCCGCAAGCCAGGCCGCGGTCAGCAGGATCATCTGGATCCTCGACGAGCCGCCAGCCTCTCCCCTACTTGGAGATGTGGTCTTGAGCGCCGGCCGGGACCCCAGACAAGTGGCCGCCGAGGTTGCGGCCTTGGACGACGCCGGCGACTGAAGGACGTCTACTCGTTCAGGTCGCCCCAACCTCGGCAATCTTGGCCCGCAGCTCGGCCCCTAGCGCCGATTGGTAGGCCGTGAACAGATGGTGGTAGGGATTGACCGGCCGCTTTCCCTTATGCAACTCGAAATGGGTGTGTGGTTCGGTCCCCTCGGCGTTGCCGGAGTCGCCTACGAATCCGATCAATTGACCGCCCTTGACGAAATCGCCAACATCGAGTCCTTGGGCATATGCGGTCTGCGCCCCCCCCCGGCCGCTGTCGGTGCCGGGCCGGTCATTGTTCAAATGCATGTACCAGCTCTGCCACTGGTCGGCATGCTGGATGACCAGGTAATAACCAGCACGCGGTCCATCACCCATACGGACCACCACCCCGTCGGAAGCGGCATAAACCGGGGCACCCTTAGGAGCGTGCAGATCTTCTCCGCGATGAACCCGTCCATCCGCCTTACCAGCCCCGTAGGTGTCGATAAACCGGGTCGTCGACGCGTTTTGCGGAAACGTCAAAACAATGTCTTCGGCAGCGTCGCCGGTCAGGGGAGCGGGCACCGCGATGCCCACTGCCATGACGAGCGCAGCAAGGTTCCTGACCTTCTTGGCGTGGTTACCCCGAGCTCCCCGCTCCGGGGGGTATCGCCGGCAAAACGCCACGGCAGTACCTCCTCGATTATGGACGGACGCACCAAACGGCCCGACCGTTGTTGGACTCGACCGCCGGCTTACGCTCGGTCGGTCGCGAGAAACCGGGAGTGGCTCCCGGGCGGCAGGCAAGTTAGCCGGGGGGGGGCGACCAGGTCAAATCCGCTAAGTGGCCGTTCTGGCGCCGGCCTGACCCGTTCTGGCGCCGGCCTGACCGGTTCTGGCGCCGGCCTGACCCGTTCT